>WFPU01000155.1 GCA_015487435.1 Sulfurimonas sp. | reverse complement strand
ATAAGAGACAGGATATAGAGATTCTTGATATATTAAAACTATTTGATATTGAATACTCACAAGTTATTTATCAAGGTGAAAATATTAGATTTTATTCTGCTATGGCTATACAATTGATTCATGATAAAAAAGCATTTAGCTGTTTTTGTTCTGATGAATGGCTTGAATCAAAAAAAGAAGAAGCAAAGGCAAATAAAAAACCTTATAAATATGATGATGCATGTGCTAATCTTCCTGCTGAACTTGTTATTGACAATCTAAGTCCTTTTACAATACGAATTAAAAATCCTATATCAAACGATGTTGATAGTTTTATCATTATGAATCAAGATAAAACTCCCACATATAACTTTGCATGTGCAGTTGATGATATGCTTAGTGATATATCTGTAGTTATTCATGATGAATCTTATATTAAGAATGCGCCAAAACAAGAGCATATAAGAACCTCATTGAATTATGATAAGAAGATTAAATATATTTATGTTCCTATTTTATCAAATGATGATATAAATATAAAGTGGTTGCTAAAGGAAGGTTTTTTGCCAGAAGCTATTTCAAATTATTTAATATCAATAGAAAATAAGCCACCAAAAGAGATATTTAGTGTTAAAGAAGCTATTGAATGGTTTAATATTGATGATATATCAAAATCCACTGCTCACTTTGATATAGCAATATTGAGAGATATAAATAATAAGCATCTAAAACTACTTGATACCAAAGAACTCTCAAGATATGTTGGATTTGCAGATGCAGAGATTGGTGAACTTGCAAAAATCTATCTTGAAGAGGTAAGCACAACTAAAGAGCTTAGATCAAAAATAGAGCCCATATTTGCACAAAAAAATATCCCTAATTCTTTTGAAGAACAATCAGCTATAATACATCGAATAGTTAAGGATGCACCCTACTTTGAACAATATAGTGATTTTGAAAGCTATATAATGAAAAAGTCAGGGCTTAAAGGGGAAAACTTTTCTAAACCTCTTCGTATCATTTTAACTGGAGTTGAGCATGGTCCAGATATTGCTAGGATTTATAAATATCTAAAAAATTATATTGGAGAAATTGTAAAATGAGTGAACTAGGAAATACGATAATCGCTTTAGGCGATATAGTTACAAATCTTATTGGTATTTATATTTGGGTGGTAATTATTGGTGCACTATTAAGTTTTGTCAATCCAGATCCCAACAACCCTATAGTTCGCTTTTTATATTCAACAACAAACTCTGCTTACTCTTTTGTTAAAAGATATATAAATACAAATGTTGGTGGAATTGATTTAGCTCCTTTAGCAATTATAATGGGTTTGCAAGCAGTAATGGTTTTATTAAACTATCTATTTTTCTCGCTTGCTAGTTTAGTATAAATCGCTGTCTTTACTCACTAAGGAAACTAAATTACTTCATTTCAAACATGAAAACAGGTGATACTAAGTTTTAGTTATTTCTCAAAAAAATAACAAAATTCTAAGTTACCCTCTTTGCCAATTAGTTTAGAGTTAGATTTTAAAACTAATTTCCACCCTTTATTTTTACACTCTTGCTCAAAAAGTATCATCGCTTTTTGAATCGCTTTTTCATCAAGAACAACACCATTTTTATCTCTTTTTGCTTCACGCCCTACTTCGAACTGTGGCTTATACAATAAAATTATTTTATCTAATGACAATCTATCAACATCTTCCAAAATATTTAAAAGAGATATGAAAGCCACATCACTTACTACTAAGTCAAATTTTTTTTCACTTTTAAAATCTCTAATATCACAATTTTCAAATGAAAAAACTCTATTATCGTATTTTAATTTTTTATGAAGTTGATTTGAACCTACATCTACAGCATATACCTCTTTTACACCATTTTTTAAAAGTACCTCTGTAAATCCGCCAGTTGATGAACCTATATCTAAGCATACTGCATCTTTTATATCTAGTTCTAACTCTTCTAAAAAATATTTTAATTTATAAGCAGCTCTACTTACAAAATTTTCATGCTCTTTTACACTTACTACATTTTTTTCATTAACTATAAATGATGTTCTTTTAACAATCTTACCATCCACGCTTACCAAAGATTTTTTTATGATATCTTGCGCTTTTGTGCGAGAGTCTATAAAATCGTTTTGAACTAAGTAACTATCTAATCTACTCAAAATTGAATCTCTATTGCACTATATATATAATTAATATTCATCTCATTATCAGCAGAATTATTACTTGTGGTATCATAGCCAAATGGGTACTTGTCATACGCAAATTTTAAACTCAAGTAGTCATTAAAACGCACAGCTGTACCAATTCCAAAAACAAAAGTAAAACCAGAACCATTGGCATAATTAATTTCTCCAGCTCCAAATTTTGCATAAAAATCCAATTTATCATCCCAAACAGGGTAATGAACTAATGTTGATACGCTAAAAAGGGAAAACTCTAAAGTTTGTTTATTATCTAATATATATCCTCCGTTAGAAGCAAAATTAACATGTCCAAGCTCTACTGAAAAATATTTATTTATATATGCACCACCATAAACCGTTATAGACTTAGAGGTATCCTCCTTTAGTGTGTCATATATACCATCACTATCATATTGAGATACACCATAACCTACTCCAACATAAGGACCACCATCCCTATCTGCATATAAACTTGATAAAAACAAAACTAATATTAATATATATTTCATAATAACTCTCTCATTTCATTTTCATTCAAGCACTTAACATCTAATTTTTTTGCTTTGTCGTACTTACTTCCAGCATCTTTTCCATAAATTAAAAAATCTGTTTTTTTACTTACATTTCCAGATATCTTTGCACCTAAATTTTCTAACATCTCTTTAATAACTCCGCGACTTACACTCATTGTTCCAGTTAAAACCGCTGTTTTTCCTTTAAAAGGATTCTCATAAGCTTCCTCTTTTTTTATAGGTTCTTTTGGTTTTAATATATTTTGCAATTCTAAAATAGTTTCACGGTTCACTCGAACAAATTCTAAAATAGATTCAGCCATCTCATTACCAATTCCATCACACTCAACTATTTGCTCTTTACTTGCATCTATAAAAGCAAATCCAAAATTATCGCTTAAAGTTTTTGAAGCTACTTCACCAACATGTTCAATCCCTAAAGAATTAATAAAACGCCAATAATCTTTTCCTTTTGCATTCTCTAATGATTCAAGTAAATTTTTGGACTTCTTCTCTTTAAAACCATCTAACTTTAAAAGTTTTTCAAGTGTTAAATCAAACAAATCCACTACACTTTTTACTAGCCCTGAATTAAACAAAGCCTCAACTATTTTATTTCCAAGACCATCTATATCTAAACAAGGTTTTGAAGCAAAATAGATTATAGAGTTTATAACCCTAGCCTCACATGTTAAATTTTGACATTTTATAAGCACATCTTCTTGTAAAAGTTCACTTTGGCAAACTGGACACAATTTTGGTCTCTCAAATTTTATTTCATTACCATTGCGCTCGTGAGTTAAAACTTTTATAATTTTAGGTATTACATCCCCACTTCTAAGGATTATAACTCTATCTCCTAAGCGTATATCTTTTCTATCTATCTCATCAAAATTATGAAGAGTAGCTCGTTCAACCACAACTCCGTCAATATCTGTAGGTTCAACTATTGCAACAGGAGTAACAGCTCCTGTTCGTCCAACTTGCAGTGTTATCTCTTTAACAGTAGTTATTTTCTCAACCGCTGGAAATTTATATGCGACACTAAATCTTGGTACTTTTACAGTATAACCCATATCTATTTGAGATGATATTTCATTTACTTTGATCACCATTCCATCAAGTAACATTGAGTAAGAATCTCTATCACGCTTCATAGCTTTATAAGCCTCTTCAATCTCTTCAAAACCTTTACAAAGAGAAGAATTAGGTGGTTTTTTAAATCCAAGTTCATAAATATAAGTCATTTTATCACTTAAGAGTTTATGCTCTAAAGTGTTTTCTCCAACTCCATAAGGTAAAAAAACTAAATTTCTTGAAGCCGTGATGCTAGAATCAAGCTGTCTTAAACTTCCAGCTGCTGCATTTCTAGGATTAGCAAAAATTGCTTCGTTATTTTTTAATCGTTCATCATTTATCTTGATAAAATCATCTTTAAAAATTACCACTTCACCACGAATTTCAATGCGCTCTTTATGTTTTATTGTTAGTGGAATTGAACGGATAGTTTTAACATTTTGAGTGATAAGTTCACCTATCTCCCCATCTCCACGAGTGATACCTTGAAAAAGCTTACCATCCTTATATATTAGATTTAAACTAGCACCATCAAATTTTGGTTCACAATAAAATGTTATGTTTTCATCTAGTTTATAAGTTTTTATAAGCCATTTTTCTAAACCCTCAGAATCAAAAATATCTTCAAGCGACCACATACGAGATAGATGTGGCGCTTTAGTAAAACCATCGGAGATAAGATCTCCTACCCTTTGGGTTGGAGAATTACTAAGTATATTATTTGGGTTTGATTCTTCATAGGCTAAAACTTCATGATAAAGTTTGTCATATACCTCATCGGTAGTAAGAGGGTCATCTAAGACATAATAGTGTCGTGCGTAAATATTTAACTGTTCTACAGCTTGTTTGTAATCATTAAAGTTCATAAAGATATTTTATCTAAACTTAGTATAAATATCTTTAAAAACCATTCCTAGGTAAGTATAGTTTTATATATTTTTAGAAAACTTTAAAATTTCATCAAGATGTAGCTCTTTATCCCCATCTACATCTATCTCTTTACTTTGACACTCTTCACAAGTTGTTCCAGCATCTGTATCATCCATAAGAGCTTCTAAAGTATCATTTCCATTTTTTATGGAAGTTAATATCTCCCCTAATGATACTCCGTTACATAAGCAAACTTCAAAATCTTCATCAAATGCTTTAAATTCTTCTTCTGTCATAATGTTTTCCTTTTGTATGGTTGAACTCTTTGAACAATTAGCTAATAGATTCTGGATCAAGTCCAGAATGACGAATTGTCATCATTTCAAGCTTGCCCCATAATAGCATTACTTCGGTCACTTGAAATCAAATTTATAATTAATCAGAGGTCTCAATTAAAAAATTCTAGCACAAAGATATTAACAAAAGTAAACTTATCATATTTAGAGATGCCTTTGACTGTCATTAAATTAAGGATTAACTAGATTCTAAACCAAGTTTTTTTGAAACATATACTAATATAAATATTTTAATTTTTTACTTCAAACTCGATTTTAAATTTAGGTTACAACTTCAGGTCTATAGACTCTAACATTTTTACTATCCTTAGAATCTCGCAGATATTGTGCGTGAAGTTGACTCATGATGCCTTTTTCACAGTAAAGCAAATATTCTTTATCTTTTGGAAGTTTATCAAACTCTGTTTTTAGTTTATGAAATGGTATTCTTATACACTCAAATGAGGTTTGTATACACTCATCTTCAGCGCGGATATCTATAACTACATAATTACCTGAGTTTAAATCACTTATAACCTCTATAGGAGCCAAATTGCTTACATCATCTATAATCTCATCTATATAGATATGTTGAGCATCTTCTACAGCTTTATCTAAAACCTCATAGTTAAACTTTTTAGTTTCTTTTTCCATTCGCTTAAAAGAACCGTGTGTAATTGGATTCTGTGAAATAACACCACAATATTCAGGCATATTTTCCGCAAAGTGTTGAGTTCCTATATCGTTTGCTATGGAGATGATTTCTGGCTTATTTATAGTTGAGAGTGGACGCAAAATCAACATATTGCTTGCCTTATCAATGAGTGCTAGGTTTCTAAGCGTTTGGCTTGATACTTGCGCAACACTTTCTCCTGTTAGCAAGGCATCAATATTAAGTTCATTAGCTATCATCTCAGACGCTTTTAACATAAGTCGCTTAAGAATAACTCCCATATAAGCTGGTGCAGTTGAACGAAATATCTCTGTAAGTACATCATCAAAAGGTACAGATATAAACTTAACTTTATGTGATGAACCATACTTAGACCATAGATATAGTGCAACTTGCTTTACCCCTATCTCATGCGCCATTCCACCAAGGTTAAAAAATACAAAATGTGTTTTAATCCCTCTTTTCATAGTCAAATAAGATGCTACAGTTGAGTCAAATCCACCAGACATTAAAGATAAAACATCTCCTTGAGTCCCAATAGGAAAACCACTTAAACCCATGTATTTTTCGGTGATAATATTTAGTTGATTCTCAATAAGCTCCATCTTAATAACAACCTCTGCATTACGAAGATCAACAGCTTTTGCTTCAGTGTTTGCTAGCAAGTAACCACCAACAGTTTGTTCTATATCAGTAGACTTAAAATTATGTGTCCCTGTACGTTTAACTCTAACTACAAAAGTTTTGTTTTTTAAGCTCTCTGAAACAATCTCGCCTACTTTTACTTTTATTTTATCTATAGTATCCATCTTATCAAACTGCAATACTTCAAGCACCTGCTCTATTCCTGATGTTTGCATAAGCATAACTCTTACTTCTTTTGATACACTTTTAGGTGTTAACACTTCTATTTTGTCAGAAAATTTTTTTATTTTGATATCATGATTAATGCGTTTTAACACTGTATTGATATTAGTATAGAGCTGTCCAACCATTTGTCGTTTTGCTGAAGAACCTTTAATCATTATCTCAGGGAAAAATTTAAGTATGAATTTTTGTGTATCAGTTGATGAGTTTTGCACTTAGTAGCCTTAGTTTATATAGATGATATTATAACATATGAGGACAATATCTTCACTTAACTTCAAAAGAGTTTTTTAGCTCTTATTTTTATGTAGCTCTTTGAAAAATTATTTTATAATCTCCATTTTCTAAAGCTATAGCTTTATGTATAAAATGATCGCCTAATCTATTATAAAGTGGTATTGGCTCGTGAAAAAAAATACCAACAAGTCTATCATCTTTACTTTGCAACATTCTTAAACCACTCATAGCATTAACCATTGGTTCTGGGGCTGAACACTGTGTTGCATTAAATTCATAATATGTTAATCCATCCTCTTCGTATTTAAAAAAATCAATAGTAGCACCAAGTATTTCAATTTTCTCTTTATGCAACAAAAATCCTTTTTATATGTAAATATAGTTTTGAGTAGCGGCATCCCATCTAAAGTATTTAGATACTTTTTTAAATGCTTTTTGGACAATAGTTTCTTTATTTTTTTCATCAAAAATAGTTATGGGAGTATGATAATACCTATAGTATGATTGTATTGGTCGAAAAATAATATCTTTGTATGTAAATTCAATTTTACCATCAAATGGTTCAAAAGGCACAGTGCTTACAACAGTTTTATTAGTAACTTTGCATCTAAAATGACAAGATACATAAAATTTATCTATTTTTACATATTCTAAAATTGATGTTATATTTCTATCGTTCATTATTGCTCTTTTCTCTAAATATGTTTTAAAGATTAAGCAATATATATTCCAAAGCATTTTTTATCACTATCTAAAAGTTCTACTCCTCCACCATGTACCTCTGCAATTTGACGTGAGAGGACTAACCCTAAACCATTTCCTTTAACTTTAGTTGATTTAAAAGCTTCAAACAGCTCTTTTTTGTTTTCAATAGGTACCCCACTGTCGTGGATGAAAAATTTATGTTTATTATCTTTAAATCCATATTCTAACTCTATAAAACCATTTTCATCATCATCTAATTCTATCGCATCAATAGCATTAAATAAAAAGTTTGTAAAAAGAATCTCTAATAACTCAAAATCTCCATCTACCTCAAAATCAGTATCTGGAAATTTAAAACGAATATCTTTAGTGTAACCATAATAGCCACATGCTAACATAAGGCTTTTTTGAAGTGTACTCCATAAAAAAATTGTTTTGTTTGCTTGAATACCTTTAGAAAACATCAAAGTTGCATTTATAATTCTCTCAATTTTATAAACAGAGTTTTGTATCTCCTCCACAATAGGAATATTTTCAGGAATTACGCGTTTTTTTAGAGTTGAGCTCAAAAGCGAGATGGAACCTATTGGGTTTCTTATCTCATGAGAAAGATGAGCAGCCATCTGCCCCATAGTTGCCAAATTTTCTTTTCGTTTTTGTTCAGTAATATCTGTCGTTGAAAACATCTTTTTATCTTTATATGTAGAACTTTTAATTAGATATGATTTATCTTCAAAATTAAGCTCATAATCATCACCCTTAAATTCTAACAGTTCAAAAAGTTGCCACAATTCCCTAGCTTTTGAGTTTTGTAAAAAAATATTATTGGCTTCATCTACAATCCAAATTGCATTTGGTAAAAATTCAACAACTTGTTCAATTGTATCTTGCAGATGCTCGTATGAAGTCTTTAATTCATTAAATTCACCCTCAACTTTATAGGTTTGCTCAATTAAGAGAGATAACTCTTCTTGAGTTACTATATTTTGGTTCACGAATTAAATCCAACAACTATTTTATAGAGCGAAAAAGCATCATCACTTCCCGCAAGTTCACGAATAGAGTGCATACCAAGAGTTGGCAAACCAACATCAATAGTCTCTATACCTAACCTTGTCGCCGTTATTGGTCCTATAGTTGAGCCACAACCCATGTCTGAGCGAGCTATAAACTGCTGATATGGTTCTGTTAATCTCTTTGTGACATTCATAAACTTTGATACAGTTGTAGAGTTTGAAGCATAACGCTGATTGGCATTTATCTTAATAACTACACCTTTATTTATAAGTGGAGAATGCTCTTTATCATGTTTAGTTGGGAAATTTGGATGGATTGCATGTGCGTTATCTGCACAAATCAATACAGAACTTCTAATCATACCCATATAATCATCATAATCTTTATACATTCTGCGAAGTGTATTTTCTAAAAAACTCCCCCCTGCCCCTGAAGTTGATTCACTTCCAACCTCTTCATGATCATTTGCAATAAAGAGCATTGGTTTATCAGATTCAACACTACAAATACTTAAAAGCCCAACATAACATGAAAGCAGATTATCAAGTCTTGCACTAGATATAAAATCATCATGCAACCCTACAAAAGAAGCACTATGAGTGTCATAAAAACTAAGTTCGCTTGAATATAACTCTTTTACATCTAAAATTTTATTTTTTGAGAGTTGCCATTTTAAAAATTCATCAAAATCAAAATCTTCATTTGTAGTAAGGATTGGACAGATATCTGTTTGTTTATTTATGGTTTTATCTTTGTTGGCTTTGTCATCTAAATGTATTGCTAATGATGGGATAATTGCGATTGATTTTTTAACATCTATTAAAGTATCTTGTATCTCATCTTTTGAATTTAAGTAAGATACTCGACCAGCTAAAGATAGATCTCTATCAAACCAAGGATTAAGTAAAAGTCCACCATAAGGTTCAACTCCGAACTTTACAACTCCATGTTCTTTTATAACTGGATTTGGTTTTAATTTTAGATTTGGAGAATCAGTATGGGCACCAACCATAGTATAATTTTTGTCATCTCCAAATGTAAATGCTATAACAGAGGAATCATTTCGAGTTACATAATATTTTTCACCTTTTTTCAAATCCCACTTTTGTGTCTCTATAAGTTTTATAAATCCGGCATTCTCTAGCATCATCGCCATGTTTAAAGTGGTATGAAACGGTGTAGGCGAGGCATTTAAAAAGCCAAGTAGCCCTTCATTAAAATCATTTTTGTTCATATTGTTCCTTAACCTAATTTTAAATACTAAAATTATACAGAAATTTATCTAGGCAAAACTTCAAATATATATTTTTAACAATTAATTTATACATAATTTAATATAATCCTTTAATAATTTAATTTAATAATAGAGGTTTAAGATTGAAATCATTGTGTGTTCTTTGTATAACATTTATTATTTTTACAGGATGTAGCTCAAAAAGTACATACCAATTAAATGCTAATTCTAAATACCAAGAAGAAACTCTAATTAGTTATGAAGATATAAGTGATGGTGAGTTATTTGACGAATTTGAAGATGATACCAAAACAAAAGATATATTTGATCCCTTTAGTGGTTACAACAGATTTATGACAGGTTTTAACGACAAACTTTATGTTTATTTTTTAACACCGATTGCAAAAGGCTATAATATCATAGTTCATTATGAGATAAGAAAAAGTATAAGCAATCTTTTTAATAACCTTCAATATCCAACTAGAGTTGTCAATAATATTCTTCAAATTAAATTCCAAAATGCTTCTGAAGAAACTGGAAGATTTATTATAAATAGCACTATTGGTATTTTAGGATTATTTGATCCCGCAAAAAGTTATTTTAATCTAGTTGCACATGATGAAGATTTTGGTCAAACATTGGGTTATTATGGTGTTGGAGGTGGGCCACATATTGTTTTACCACTTTTTGGACCATCAAACTTAAGAGATGCGCTAAGTATAATACCAGACTCATATCTTAACCCTATTGATTATACTGATAGAGAATGGTTTACGCTAACAGATACTTGGTGGACTTATCTTGGTGTAAGATCTTACGATTATATAAATGAATTTTCATTAAATATAAATAAATACGAAAGATTAAAAGAAGATTCGATAGACTTGTATCCATATTTACGAGATATTTATGAACAACACAGAGATAAAAAAATAAGGGAATAAAAAAATGAGCAATATATTTAAAAATTTTTTATTTATATGTAGTCTATTTATATTTACACAAAACTTAATAGCTAATGAACAAATAGAGGTAAAAGACAGTCTATTAAAC
>WFPU01000154.1 GCA_015487435.1 Sulfurimonas sp. | reverse complement strand
TCATACTCTTTTGATAAAGCTTCAAGTTCATCTGCAAGCTCTTGATCCCATTCAAATTTTATATTTAACTTCCCGTCGTTTGTCAAGGTTACTTTTGCTCTGTTCCATTTGTGTTTATTATCATACTTTGTCATTATTTTATAAAGTTTTCTAAAAGCATCATCTAATCGGTGATCCTCTTCCCAATTATTTAACAACCATTTTGTTTCACCTTTTGAATTAAAATATTTACCTGTATAACCTATAGCAGTCATATCTATATCTTTATCTTTTTCAATATCTAACTCTACCTCTAAAATAATTTTTTCCCAATCATCACTTAATTTTTTTAAATCATCATTTATAAATTGATATATATCAGTATCTGTCTCAAACATTTATTGTTCCTTTTTTGATGAAATGTTTTTTATTTTTTTTCTATATGGTTGCCCATCAATACTATATTCAACCCTATACTCACTCGGTCTCTTACTACTACCCTCATAAGTAGGTTTAATCTTAACTTCCACTTTCTTTCCTTCATTTGCTGCTTTTGTCCAACTGTTTTCCATCTTTTTCCACTCACTATTGTTTAAGTGGGCATCTTGGGGCAGATAGTTTATCTGCTCTCCTGCTCCTCCATGAGTTGCTGCTTGTAAGTGTCCTCCTTGGTCATTTTCCTGCGCATCTTTTATACCTCCTGTTTTTCCTGCTTTTGTTTGTTGGTATTGGTTTCTATCTGCTGTTTGATTTTTTACTTCGTATTTTACCTCTTTTGCCCTTCCAAGTTCATCTGTTTCATAATGTGTTTCACCAACTTTTGTTTTTACTTTAAATTTGGTATTAGGTTCCAAATCTTTATTGAGCATTTGGTTCCAACTACCTTTTTTACCGGCAGATGTTTCTATAATCGCTTTGTTGGTTATTTTATCTATTGAATGTTTAGCAACATTTTGCGCTCCATATTTCTCTTCAAGATATTGCTTGACTTGTTTAGGATTGTATATACCTTTATTGTCATATACAATATTTTCAGGAACAACAACATTCTTACCGCCTTCTAATTCTACCTTGACTTTACCGCTGCCGAGCTTTGTTATGCCTTTCACTGTAAGTTTCGCAAAAGTGCCGACATCACCCATAACACTCACAGCATCTAATGTTCCTATAATTGTTCTAAAGGTAGATTTATCTAAGCTGTCTTGTGCTTCTTGTAGATATTGGTTTCTTTTAGCAAGCACCTCTTCTTCAGTTAAATTTGGATTGAGCTGTTTAATTTTTTTATCTATTGTTTGTATATCATACTGCTGTTTTATGCTCTTTTGCATTTGCTGAAGTTTTTCACAGTTGTTTGCTACGGCACACTCTGCTTTTGCTTTGCTAAGTAGCATATCTTGTGCGGCACTTGTTACTCTTGCCGCATCCATTATTCTTCTTTTTTCCAATTCACTCTTGCTTTGAGTATATTGTGCATCAGCCTGTGCTAATTGCGTAGGCGTTAAGTGATAATCCACACTATCCCCATCTCTCCTAACAACATCCGCAAATGCTTTCGTGTTTGTTTGAAGCAGTGTGGAGTCTTTATTGCCTTTGTGGGTGTTGGTGATAGTAATTTGCTTGATTGGAGTGTTGTTTGTGTAGTTGTTGTTAGTAAACTCCATGCCATCAGCAGAGTAGCTTCCCATCACTTTTGCGTACTCTTCGTTGAGTATTTCACTTTCTCTGTCTCTTGTGATTCCTTGGTTCACTCTTGCGTGGGTTACTTCGTGTCCCATTGTGTTGGCATAATCTGTAGCGTTTCTTTGGGTTTCGTCATTTATGTAAATATTGTTATTTGTTAAGCTTTGATTATGTGTAGCACCTTTTATGAGTTTTGAGGTGGCTATCACTTTTGCCTGTTCTATGTTTATGTTGTATGTTTTTGCATAGATCTGTGCGTATTGCTCTATCGCTTCTTGTTTTTGTTGTGGGCTTGCATCTTCTCCTTGGAGGATCGTTATATATTTTCCGTTATCTAGTAGAGCCATCTGTTTTTGTACGTCTAAATCTTTTTGTGTTTCATCTATATGTGCAAATGTATCTTTTAACTCAAATGCTTCACTTGTAGCTATATCCGCTATGGCGGTTCCTAGTCGTTTGGTTCTCTGGACATCCTCTTTTATAGATTTTCTACCATCGTCAGTAAGCAGCCTCGTATCAAGTTCCCCTTTGAGTCCTTTATGGCTGGAGATGTTATAGATATCTACAGTGTTGTTTGTTATATCACGATTGAGCATTGTTGTATCGGAGTTGGCTTTATCTGCTATTTGGATATTTCCGCTTCCGAGGGTTGCTAGGGTTTTTGTTTTTGAGTGGTGTGTGTTGTTTTTAGTATGGATGTTTAGAGTGTTTGCGTGTAGAAGATTTAAAAGCAGAAATACATAAAGAAGATTTTTCATTTTTTAAGACTATAACTCACTTTACTCATCATCTTCTTCAGAATAATACCACTCTAAAAAGTCATAAAAGCTATTAAACATTGGTTTGAGGTTACCTGTAATCATATCTTCTTCTTGGCCCCAATCAACATTGTAAACAGCATCTGTTTTAGTATCATAATATAGTCCACCTCCTCCTTCTTGTGTAGAGATTTGTAAATATCTCTTAGGAGCATCAGGGTATTGTTTTTTTACTTTTTCATCTATATCATCCCACCAAAAGTAAGGATCATTATAATACTCTAAAATCTGTTCTAAGGATAAAAGTTCGTTTGCTTTTCCAATTGGAGGAAAAGCTACCGCAGAATAAAAGTCTATAAAAGAAGAATTTGTTGATAAGTCAAATAGTTTTTGAAACCATTGTTTGTCCTCTGCTGTTGGGTTTTTTATTTTATCAGAATCAATATATTCATCAAAACAAAAGTTTTTATGCTCTATTAATTGCTTTATTGTATTGTCAGGTAACATCATTTTCCTCCTCTAGGCTTATTATCTTTAAGCCTATCTTTCCAGTATTGATTTTTATCTTTATTGAATTTCGTTCTATCAACAGGATTGTATGGATGCAACGCTTCTCCTCCTTCTCCCGTTCTTGCTCTGTGTGTTGATTGTTGTATATTTTGATACATCATCAGTCATTGGTGCTGTTTCTTTTCATTTAACGGTTACTGATTGGTTTTGAATTCTTTATTTTTATAAGTATCACTTTTTTAGGCATATTTTTAAAATCATATTTTTCAATTTTATATCCTTTTTTAAAAAATAGATATTTAGCTTCAGAACATATCATATTATTTGTGATATCTTTTTTTATACATACTTCTCCTTTTTCATTGGTATATCCTATAAATTTGGAACAAATACCGTCAGGAGAAACTCCATGAGAATCAGCTTTATACTTCATTCCCAAATAATCTACTCTTACTCCTTTTAAAAAAGAACTCCTTTCATCAATAACTTTAACGCACTTTTGTTGTTCATAAGAGCATCCGCTTAAAACAACTATAGATAAAAAACATATTACTCTTTGAGTTACTCTCATTCATTCCCCTTTTTCATATCTTCTTTAACAACAGGCAAGACATTATTAATAATAAACTGTTGTATTCTATGATCATTATCCATATCTTGATGAGACTTGTAACGGTTGCCTCCACTGATATGGTTTTATCTTTTTTTATCAATAACAATGTCACTCCATTTACCTAAACTCACTATTTATATCATACTTCTTATCATGTAACAATCCCTCTTTACTCATTCGTTCTCTGTCCATATCGTGAATCACTAAAGAATCAAAAATTGCT
>WFPU01000153.1 GCA_015487435.1 Sulfurimonas sp. | reverse complement strand
GTTTAATATCAATAGAACCAAGTATCCAAAATAGTAAAAAAAATAACAGATGAATAAGTAAGGCTACAAATAAAGCAAAAGAGGAACGATTCATAATATCCGTTTAGTATAATTTTATAGCATTGTAACAAATATAGATTAATACTTCTTTGATATAATTGCATAAAAATATACTAAAGGCACTAAATGAGCACACAATCATCTCTAAAAGCATTCTCAAAAGCACAAAAATTAATTCCAGGCGGAGTAAACTCTCCAGTTAGAGCATTTTCAAGCGTAGGTGGTTCACCAATTTTTATTAAAGAAGCTAAAGGGGCTTATTTAACAGATGTAGACGGAAATAACTATGTTGATTTTGTTCAAAGTTGGGGTCCTTTGATTTTTGGTCACAGAGATGAGAGTATAGAAGCTGCTGTAATTGAAGCTGTAAAGCATGGGCTTAGTTTTGGTGCACCTACTATTGCTGAGACAGATTTAGCCGAACTTGTAGTATCTATGTTTGATTCTATTGATAAAATTAGATTTGTGAGTAGCGGTACAGAAGCTGTAATGAGTGCTATTCGTCTTGCTCGAGGTTATACAGGTCGTGATGATATTGTTAAGTTTGTTGGTTGTTATCATGGTCATAGTGATTGTCTTTTAGTTGAAGCGGGTAGTGGTGCTGCTACTTTTGGAAATCCATCTTCTCCAGGTGTTCCAGCAGACTTTACAAAACATACACTTTTAGCTGAGTATAACAATCTAGAGAGTGTAAAAAAATGTTTTGCTGATTCTAGCGATATAGCATGTATTATTATTGAGCCAATAGCTGGAAATATGGGACTTGTTCCTGCTGATAAAGAGTTTTTAGCAAGTTTGAGAAAATTGTGTGATGAAAATGGTGCATTACTTATTTTTGATGAGGTTATGAGTGGTTTTAGAGCTTCCATAAATGGCGCTGAGTCTATCACAGGTACAACTCCTGATATTGTAACCCTTGGTAAAGTTATTGGTGGTGGTATGCCAGTTGGTGCTTTTGGCGCAAGAGCAGAAATAATGGCTCAACTTTCGCCAGAGGGTCCAGTTTATCAAGCTGGAACTTTAAGTGGAAACCCTGTAGCAATGGCAGCTGGATTTGCAGCACTTAGTAAACTGAAACAAAATTCAAAAGTTATGGCTGTATTAAATGCTCGTGGTACTCGTTTAGTTGAGGGTATGCTTAAAGAAGCTAAAAAATGTGGTATTGATATGCAAATAGATACTCGTGGAAGTATGTTTGGTTTCTTCTTTAACCCTAATCCTGTAAAAAACTTTGCAGATGCTGGTAAAACTGACTCTGAACTTTTCGCAAAATTTCATGCAGGGATGTTAAAAGAAGGTTTTTATTTTGCTTGTTCACTTTATGAAACAGGTTTTATCTCTACAGCTGTTACAGATGAGATGATTGAAGATACAATTAAAGCGAGTGCTAAAGTGTTCAATGAGATAAAAAATGGATAAAGAGAATAATACCGAAGATAATACTGAAGAGAAACCAAAAATAAGAGGTGTAGTTGAGGCTGTTGATAGTCTATCTTTAGGTATCTCTATGGTTGTAGCAGTTGCTATGGGCGTAGGGATTGGGTACCTACTTCGTGCTATGACAGATATTGGTTGGACATTTTTTATTGGGGTATTTATTGGTATTGCTGCTGCTATTTTAAATGTATTTAAAGCATATACAAAACAAAAAGAAAGCTATGAAGAGTTAGCAAAAGAACCTCGTTACGCAATAAAAAAACAGTTGCAAGATGACGAAGATGAAGATTATAGTGAAACTAAACACTATTAAAACAAAAAAAGACAAATAATATGAAGTTTTTTAAGATAATTATTGCCTCACAATTGCTTATATTTCTAACGTATTTTATATCTTTAAATTTTTATGCCAATTTTCAAGTTGCATTTTTAAGTAGCTTTTTTGTAATGCTAGGATCTTTTTATTCATATAAAAAAATGATATCCAAACGAGTTGAAACTAAAAGCTACATTGAAAACAGAGATGAACTTGATGTTATCGATGATCCACATGATTTGTATGATGAATCCCCTCTAAATGAAGCACCGGTAGAGGAATTAGATTTAAAACAAATTGTAAAAGAGGAAAAAGCAAAAATAAAAACATTTAATTTAAAAAGTATGAAAATTGGTGCTAGTGCTGGATTTTCTATGTTTAGACTTGGAGCCTATCTATTTTTAATTTTAGGATTTATATCTCTTAAAAATAATGATATTTTAGAGATATCTATATATTTACCATCACTTTTACTTGGAATAGTAGTT
>WFPU01000152.1 GCA_015487435.1 Sulfurimonas sp. | reverse complement strand
GTATAATGAAGTTTCCCAGTAGTAGAAGATATGGATTTTTACCCTCAAGGGGCACCTAGTCTTCTAAAAAATCTTGATATTTTTCATGCCACTCATCCAACTTTTGAGTAAAGTTTTTCTCAGTAGTTTGAGTAAGTCTTGAAACTATTTTCTTAAGATTCTTACCCGCTTCAAGTTTTGGTCTCATCGTGATATATCTCTGTACAATCTTTTTCTGATAGAAGTGACACATTTGTATTGGAATATCCTTAAAGGCCTTATATAAGCCTCTTTTACCATCGAGAGTAGCACTCTCAATGGTATAGCCATACGCAATCAACTCTTCTGTTAGATATTTATAGTCTTTTACTACTTCGCTCTCAATATGCTTCCAAATGAGTATCTCCTTGGATTCATTATCCTTAAAAACTAAAGTACCTAATTTATCTTTTCTCTTTCCATAAAAAGTGGCATCACAAATAAGATTGACAGGTCTTGGATTATGGACTTTACAATCAACAATATATTCATCTCTTTGCTTCATAATCCAAGGTATAGATTTCTTATATTTTACTGATAATTGCTTGAGTGTTTGGCGGTGCAAAAAGTATTCTTCAAAGATAACGTCAAAAATTTTCTGTAAATTCCTCTTCAACTTCACAATCGTGTTCCAAATTTTCCCACGAAACGTACTTTCTGTCCATCCATTTAGCATTGGTGTCAACTGCTAAAGGTACTAGTAATCTTAACGCTGAACCTTCACTTGGAAATGCACCGATAACTTTCGTTCTTCGTTTGACCTCTTTGTTAAATCTTTCTACAAGATTTGTAGAGTGAATTTTTCTATGATGCTTCTCTGGAAACGCTATGAAACTCATCACATCTCCAAGATTTTTCATTAGATATTCTGCCAGTTTTGGGAACTTCTCTTCATAAGTTGCAATCATTCCATGTGCAAGCGAATGTGCTTGGGCAGTTGATTCGGCTTTTAAAATATCATTCAAATAATCAAACACTTCATTTAAACTTTTTTTTGGTACAATTTTCATCAAGTTACGCTTAAAGTGTACACTACAGAGTTGCCAGCTCGAGCCTACGAAACTTTCACTGGCAGCTCTTTTTATTCCCTTGTGACCATCACTGATAACTAAATCTACTTTAGAAATACCACGATCTTTCAAAGCATCGAAAAATCCCAAATAACTTGGGTAGGACTCTTCATCCATAATATCAATATCAAGCACCTCACGATAGCCATCTTCGTTGACTCCTATGGCAATCATAACAGCTTGTGATACAAACCGTGAACCGTTGAACACTTTGAGATAAAGTGCATCAACATACAGATATGGATAATACTTTCGAAGCGGTGATGTTCGAAACTCTGTTATCAATTCATCGAGCTCATAACTAAGATTACTTACTGTTGCATGAGAAAGCTCAATATCCAGCTCTCCCAAAACACTTTCCACTTTTCGTGTCGATATCTCTTTGAGATACCCCTCTACGATAATGCTTGCCAGTGCTTTGTCTATACGGGAATAGTTTTCAAACAGCTTGGTTTCAAATCTCCCACTGCGAGCGTATGGTCTCAGGAGGTTTAATTCACCCAACGTAGTCTTAAGTTAACGTTCCTTATGACCATTACGATAATCAACTCTTTCTTCACTCCTCTCATGCTTACCTGCGCCAATGAACGCTTCGAACTCTTTTTCCATCACTGCGTTTAAAAAACGCTCACCGATAAGTCGAAACCCCTCTTGCTTATTACTCAATAATAGAGGTACAAACTCCTCTAAATTGAACTCTATCTTTTTACCTTGTAATTCCATCTCTATGATCCTTTTTCTTTTTTATAATCATAGTCAATTTGGAATTTACAGAAATTATTTTACACTACCCTTTAAACTGCACTTGATAGATAGCGGGGTTGAAGAAATCACCACGATTTACTACTTTATATTCGGTAGTTTTTTTATTATGGGTTACATACAGATAGGCATCGGTTGCAGTTACTATCTTATCATGAGTATAATGAGC
>WFPU01000151.1 GCA_015487435.1 Sulfurimonas sp. | reverse complement strand
TATACGAGCTTTCTATTTCTAAAGGCTAACATTATCATTACAAATATAATTGCATAGGTAATAGGTACAAAATCAGGGACAGGTACTGGGTCACCTTTCGCATATGAATGTAATCCTGCAAGGTAATAATTCACTCCAAAATAAGTCATAATTACTGATGAAAATGATAGTAATGAAATTATTGCAAAATTAAATTCTGTATATAATGTTTTAACAAATCTTAAGTGTAAAACTATTGCATAAACTAAGATTGTAACTAAAGTCCAAGTCTCTTTTGGATCCCAACCCCAATATCTCCCCCAGCTTTCATTAGCCCAAACACCACCAAGAAAGTTTCCAATGGTAAGAAGTACTATCCCAACCATAAGGCTCATTTCGTTTATTAAATTTAATTCTTTAATAGCATTAGAGATATGTTTTTCATTTGATTTAGTTTTAATAATAAATAAAATTAAAACCATAAAGCCTAAAAGTGCTCCAAGCCCCAAAAAACCATAACTAGCAGTAATCATGGATACATGGATACTTAGCCAGTATGAATTTAAAACTGGCACTAAGTTCGTTATCTGAGGGTTCATCCAATTTAGGTGTGCTACAAATAAAATAAGTCCAGTAAGTATAGCTGTAGAAGCCATAGTCATAGGTGATCGTTTTGAAAATATAAATCCAGCAAGCACGGTAGCCCAACCAATATAAATCATAGATTCATAACCATTACTCCAAGGTGCATGTTCAGAAATATACCAGCGAAGAGCTAATCCAATTGTATGCACTATGAAAAATAAAATTAATAACCAAAGAGTAATTTTTGTGTATCTATTTATTTTAAAATTTGGTTTTAAAATTTTTGTAAAACTAAAAATCAATAATATAAATCCAAGTAAAAGATAAAAAGGATAAAGCCTTTCAAATATATTAGCTTTATTGTAAAACATTTCAGCCGCAATTCTACCTGCACTTGGATATACACCGTCTGAATATTTTATTTGATGTTCAGATATATTAGCTAAGGCTTTATCTGCATCACTCCAATCTGATGTTTGGATAGCTTTATCTATAGATGTAAAATATGCATACGCTAAGTCTCTAACTACTAGTCCATTTGTTTGTGTAAAAGTTTGCAATGATTCTATAGTCCCATACCATTTATTATTTTCATCATTTGGTTTTGGCCATAACTGAACTAATCGACCAGTAAATACTGAATAAGCGATATTTACACGCTCATCAACTTTTAAAATTTCTTTATCTAGTTTAGTTCTATGTTTTTCTTGTTTTCTAATCACATTATCTACTAGAGTTTTTAATTTATATCCTCTAGTTTGTGATGGGTCTTCAAAAAATTGCGAAAAAGAAGCATATTTAGCATCTAAAGTAGTGCCTATTACTTTATTTATCTCTTCATTTTTAGTTTTAATAATCTTTATATTACGATAAGCATCAGGTGCAACCATCATTCCAAGAATTACTTGATTAGGAGTTAATGAATATTTTCCTACTTTTAAACTGCTAGTATTATGTAATTTAGCCATAATTTCAGTTGCCAAAGTATCAACTGGTTTCATCCTTCCACCAGCATCTTGAACAATTAAAGAACCAAACTTATCTGCATGAACTTTATCAAAACTAATAATTCTTTTCACTATTGGATTTAAATCTTCTGCCTGTGCTGGTGTGATAGTAGTCAATAATCCAAGTGAAATTAATATAGCAGCTACATTTTTTTCACTTATATCTTTTGCCTTTTTTGCTAATTTTGAAAATCTGTTTGATTTTGAAAAAAGCGACCAAAACATTCCAATACCAAGAAGTAAATAACCTAAATAAGTTGGTAGAGTACCTGGGTCATTATTTACAGATAGCACTGTACCTTTTTCATCCACATCGTATGATGATTGAAAAAATCTAAATCCGCGATGCTCTAAAATATTATTCATAAATATTCTATAATCAAAAGTTATATTTTGTTCATCATCTATAAGTGTAACCTCGCTAGCATAAGAAGATGGGCTCATCGAACCAGGATATCTATCCATTTGAAAATCTTTTAAATAGATATAAAAAGGGATAGTAATTATTTTTGAACCATAAGAAAGGCTTACTTTTACACCATTTATCTCTTCACTAATCTCTTTTGCCTCTCGAGCAGCTTGTCCAAAAATCATAATCTCTTTTGAGATACCATCTACAGTTACATTAAATAATAATGCGTCTATCCCTGGTCTTTGGGGGGAAGCATTTGGATTTGTCACTATTTCATTTTTAGCATGAAGATAGAATTTTTTTAAAACAAATCCAATATTTTCATCAGAGTAGAGAGTTCTTATATTAAGAGCTTGATTATCATTAGCCTCTAGGAGACCATCTAATTTGGTATCCATATTTAAATATTTTAAATTTTTTGTATGTTTCATATAAGGTTTGTTGTCTTTTATGAAAATAGAGATAACTTCTTTGCTGAAATTTTTATTTGAATTAAAATCAAAAATATATGAAGGTGATTCATAAAATGAACCCTCTTTTATCGAAATTACTTCAGCTTTTTCTCCACCAGTAACCATTAATTCTATGGCAGCTGGTCCATCATCACTTTCAACTAGTTTATCAACTGCATCTGGAATATATTTTATCAACTCAACATCAACTTTTTTACCATCAATTTCTAAAGATGCGGTTATTGAATTAGAAGATTTTTTTGATAGATATAAACTTTCTTGAGTACTAACTTTTTTGGAATTTGCAGTAGCTGTAACTGAAAAATAGGTGTCAGAACTGGACATAGTGTTTACTTTTGTACCCTCACGAATATGCATAATACCCTCATAACCAACATAACGAGTAACAGCTGCACCGATTAGTATAACTATAAAAGCCACATGAAAAATAAGTAAAGGTGCTTTTTTCATGCTAAACATCTTAAATTTAAATATATTAATTAGTAAATTAATCGCTAAAATTAACATCAAAATTTCAAACCATCTAGCGTTATAAATATCAGCCTTTGCTGTCATTATTCCATAATCGTTTTCAATAAATGTTGCATAACCAGAAGCAAAAGCAAAAATTAGCATCAAAACTATCGTAGTTTTCATCGAACCTAAAAGATTTAAAAGTTGTTTCATATTATTCCTTAATAAAAAAAAAGACATTATAGT
>WFPU01000150.1 GCA_015487435.1 Sulfurimonas sp. | reverse complement strand
CCCTTTACGGTATGGATATGAAAAATTTTATCCTAAAGATAATGTGCAAAACCGTATAGTTTACTTTGCCGGAGCTTCTGTGCAGAGTAAATGTTGGGAAGCAGAAAAATTTACAGAATTGATAGAAAAAATGTCTCAAACATATCCTCAATACGAACATGTGATTTTACAAGGCATCGGTGAAAATGAAAAGTTTTATAATATTTATGAACCTCTTCAAACAAGAGAAAATGTACGCCTTCAAGAGGTAATGCCAATTGAAGATGTGATGTACTTTTTGGCAAACAGCCGCTGTCTGGTCTCTAATGATACAGGGGTTAGAAATATGGGAATAGCTTTAGAAATTCCGACAGTAGGTATATTTTTTGAAATTCCTCCTTTTAGATACTGGCCAAGAGAAGCAAAACACGATTGTGTATTTAATATTGAGTATACAAGTCCTGAAGTCGATGCTGTATATAATGCAACAGTGACATTGATAGATAAGCTTTATGAAAAGTAAAAATATCTTAGAACTTTGTTTAGCACCAGGTCTTGGTGGGCTTGAGATGTTTGTGGCAAGTTGCTATGAAGAGTATGCACAAAGAACGAATTGCAGAGTAGTTGTCTCGCCTCACTCTAAATTAGATGATTATCTTGAAGATATAGATAAGTTTCATCTGAAAAGAAATAAGCTTTTTCCTATTTTTCCTGCTTTGCAATTGGCAAAATACATAGATGAAAATGAGATAGAGATTGTTCATTTTCATTGGACGCGTGATATGATTACTGCTGTATTAGCTAAGCTGCTCAGCAAACGCAGACCCAAACTTGTGCAAAGCCGTCATATGGGAATGACACGTTTTAAAGATGATTTTTATCATAGGTGGCTCTATAAAAATATAGATATGATGCACGCAGTGACTCTAAAAGTGAAAGAACAACTAGAAAAATTTATACCAAATGATGTTAGACCAAAGATTGAGATGGTTTACCTTGGAACAAAAATACCTCATGTTGATGAAAAAAAAGTTCTTGAGCTGCAAGAAAAGTATAATCTCAGTGATGCGTTTATTGTAGGTATAGTTGGCAGAATCGAAGCAGGAAAAGGACAGTATAAAGTTATAGAGGCTATTAGTAAGCTCAAAGACCTTAACATTAAGGGTGTAATAGTGGGCTCTTTTATGGATGAGAGTTATGCTAAAGCATTAAAAGCAAGAATAAAAAAGTTAGAAATTGAAGATAAAATAATCTTTACAGGTTTTACAAAAGAAGTTAATGAACATATGAAGCTTTTCGATGTTAATGTACTTGCAACGGAAAATGAAACCTTTGGACTCGTCGTCATTGAAGCGATGGCAAATAAAGTTCCGATGATAGCTACAAACAAAGGGGGACCTTTGGAAATTATAGAGGATGGTGTAGATGGTTTACTATTTGATGGAAGTAGCGATGATTTAGTTATGAAAATAAAGCAGCTTTATGATGATGAACAGTTAAAAGAGGTATTGGCTGAAAATGGCTATAAAAAAGTGAAAGAAAAATTTTATGCACAGAAGCAGTTGGATAAATTGTATAAGGTTATTTGTGATGAATAAGTTTACTTTTTTGCAAAAATTGCGCAATAAAATAAAATTAAAAGGTGACGTAACTATAAAAATAGATAAAAGTGCTAAAATTGTGCATTGCAAAATAGAGATACTTGGCAGAAATAATACGCTAGTAATAGAAGAGGGTGTAAATATTCGAAATACCCAAATTGAAATAGTTGGAGAAAACAGTCTGATACATATTGGAAAAGAGTGTATAGTAGGGTATGGAAGCTATCTCTCTGCAAAAGAGGGTAAAAGTCTCATCATTAAAGAAAAATCTATGCTATCTCGTAATGTAAAGATTATGACATCTGATGGGCATCCTGTCTATGAAGATGGAAATATTATAAATCATGCTAAAGATGTCTCGATAAATGAGCATGTATGGCTGGCAGATAATGTCACTATATTAAAAGGTATTACTATTGGTGCTCATAGTATCGTAGGTATTAATGCAACATTGACACATACAATAGAAGCAAATAGTATAGCAGTTGGTAATCCTGCTAAAGTTGTAAAAAGAAATATTAGTTGGGTAGAGTAGAGATATTGCTATTTTAGTGATTCCATCTGATATTTTCTTTTAAAACCCCAGCGGGGCTCCCCGCAATAATTGTCTTTTCTTGAGAAAACACTTTTGAAACTGTTGTATTAGCACCTACAATACAGCCATTTGGAATTTTAGAGCCTTTGAGAATAAAACTTTTTGCTCCTATCCAAACATTATTGCCGATAGTGATTTTCTTGTCTTGATTTATCATATTGTCATTAATATCATAAATAGCATGCTGATCTGTGTCCATAAGAATACTTTGCCATGCAATCATTGTATTGTTACCTATTTGTATCTCTTTAGCACATATTATCATTGTGTCACCGGTTATATCAAAATTATTTCCTAAAATCAACTTGCCGCTAACCATTATTTTAGCGCCTATACCGATTTTTGTTTTCCCTTGAAAGTAGATGTCTCCAGTAATTTTAAGTACACTTCTGTCATAACGATAATCCATCATATCTGTACCACCAAAACCAATTCTTACAATACCAGTTTTTATTTTATTAAGATGTGCTTTTCCCGAAAGTGCTCTAAGTTTAGTCTTTCTTGATACCATGATAGGTAAGAAAATAGCTTCCTTAAAAGGTAAAAGTCTAAAATTTACATATATACTTTTTGGTATACCACTCATATATCGAATCAGTTTTACTACTTTATCCATCTTCATAGTTGCTCTTCTGTTTTTTGATTTGCAATAAATATTCCACTAAATACACTAAATAAAACAAGTGTAAATTGTACAGTTAATACTGTATTAGTCATACAACCTACTAAAAAAATTGTTATAAATAGTAATGATAAATCTTTAATCTCTTTATCAAAGATAGGAAGTTTAATAAAATAATAAATATACAATAAAAAAAAGAAAAGTCCAACTATTCCTGTCTGTAGTAAAATAAGTAAATACTGATTATGGGGAGTATTTGTGCTCATGAATTTTTTTGTATACTTTGTAAGATAGCTATACTGAGGTTTATTAATCTCTTTCGCTGTTTCTTGTTTAAAATCACCTAAACCTACTCCAATTATGGGATGTTCTTTTAAAATATTAAATGTAGAGATATAAAAAGCAGCACGAATGCCCCAAGAGCTACTAAAATTATGCTGTTCTAGTTTCTGTATATCAGAAATACCCTGATGAATCCGTTTTTCAAAAGTATGACTGGTATTGTATGCCGTAGTTAGTATAAGGGTAAGTGTTATAATCCCGATTAAAAATGCTTTTATGGTAAAGCGAAAATGAAGTATCAACATAATGAACAAGGCAGCAATAAAAGCAACTTGACCTGTCCGACCAAATGTTAAAAACATGTTTCCTGTTACTGTGAGAAAGAAAAAAGAAAAGATAATTTTTTCTTTAATTGAATAAGTTTTAGAGAATATTCTATATAAAAGTAAAATAGATGTAAATGCCAAAAATATACTGTAATCAATGTGATGCATAAAAGGAGAGGGGTTGTTTGGCAAAATTCCTTTTATACTCCAAAATCCGAAAAAAATTCCATAAGCAATAATTTCACTAATAAACATTCCTATCAAAAAGAAATCAATAATTTTTCTAGTGTAATAAGCTTTAAGAGATGTCGCTATGACGTACAT
>WFPU01000149.1 GCA_015487435.1 Sulfurimonas sp. | reverse complement strand
TATGATACCTTACAGCTGTTTTAGAGGTATTTACAACTGCAATATGGTACTATGCTTATAAAGAATGAAAAAAATACTTAGAAGAAGATTTAAACAAATAAAAAAAGAGATAATTATTATCTCTTTTTTTATTTATAATTTAAAAAATGTTTTTTATAATATGCAATTGCATAATCTAAATTTTGTAAAACTTTTTCTTCAGTTCATACTCATAGTTCACTAGGTTTAACCTTTAATGATATAAATCAATTATATCAAGAGATTTTAAGTTTCATAAAAAAACTTTCTAAAGGTAAGTATGAAATTCAACCTCCTGCTCAACCAGGTAAAATTCATGTCTTAGATCAATGTTTATCACTAAGAAAAATATTTTTAAGAGAACTTCATAACATTTTTTGAGCTTTTAATATATCCATTCATGAACTAGAATCAATACTTGATAAATCTAAAGTAGCGTCTCAAGTTATTTTTTTTATTTCAAATAATGTAGCATTTTTATATTCAGGTATAATAAAAAATAAAAATTTAGGCTCTACATTTTGAATAGCTATACTAATATGAGTATCTCTTTTAACTTTTAATAAATATCTAGTAAACCATGTAGTTTTCTTATCACTAAAATGTGGTGGAGAAAAAGTTATTAATTGAGTTCATAATTTTCCAGCAATTGAAATAATCTTATCAACCTTTTTTTCATTCATTCCCCTTGGAGGAGCTGTAATAGAAAGAACAGGCATATTAAAACTATCACTTAATTCTTTAATATAGTCTTCATCCCAATAATCATAATTAATTCATCCTAAAGAAAGGTCTAACCCATCAAATCAAGCCTTATGAGCAAATTTAAATATTCTATGTAATCAATATCATGCTAATGATGAAGTAGAAAGTAATATCACAGTTTTATTATTAATAATTAATATATAACTATAATATCATAAAAAAAATAAAAAATCAAAAAAAAGACAAATAAAAAAAAGCTTAGAAATTAATCTAAACTTTTTTGTTTTTTCTAAATGGTGGGTTATGAGGGATTCGAACCCCCGACCCCCTGCTTGTAAGGCAGATGCTCTCGCCAACTGAGCTAATAACCCATTTCTTACATATCTAATTTAGTTATTTTAATAAATAAATCAAATATTTATTCTTTTTAAAATGGTACACGAGACAGGGCTCGAACCTGTGACCTTCGCCTTAGAAGGGCGTTGCTCTTCCAACTGAGCTACTCGTGCAAATATTTTTACACAAATTTTCCTAAAAAAAATAATTTAATATCAAAGTCTTGGCAGCTACCTACTCTTGCACATTTACGAAATGCACTACCATCAGCACGAGTTGGCTTAACTTCTGTGTTCGGGATGGGAACAGGTGTACCTCAACCGTTATAACTACCAAGAACCTAATATCAAATTAAATTTGTTTATTTCTTTGTTATTTTCTTCATTAATAACCTGAACAATTAAAGTTAGTTAATCATATTATTTAAAATGATTAATCGTTATAGATGTATTAAAATCCATTCGTCCTATTAGTACTTCTCGACTGAGAATATCGCTATTCTTACATCTGAAGCCTATCAACCTTGTAGTCTCCAAGGGGACTTATTGCTCGAGGCAGAGAAATCTAATCTTGAAGTTGGCTTCCCACTTAGATGCTTTCAGTGGTTATCCATTCCAAACTTAGCTACTCGGCAGTGCCGTTATACACGACAACCGATACACCAGAGGTTTGTCCATTCCGGTCCTCTCGTACTAGGAACAGATCTCCTCAAATTTCTACACGCCCACAGCAGATAGGGGCCAAACTGTCTCACGACGTTCTGAACCCAGCTCGCGTACCGCTTTAAATGGCGAACAGCCATACCCTTGGGAGCTTCTCCACCCCCAGGATGCGACGAGCCGACATCGAGGTGCCAAACCGCGTCGTCGATGTGAACTCTTGGACGCGATCAGCCTGTTATCCCTAGGGTAACTTTTATCCGTTGAGCGACATCACTTCCACGTGTTAATGCCGGATCATTTTCGCCCACTTTCGTGTCTGGTCGACTTGTAGGTCTCTCAGTCAGGCTCACTTATGCGAATACACTATCACTCCGATTTCCATCCGAAGCTAGTGAACCTTTGCGCGCCTCCGTTACTCTTTAGGAGGCAACCGCCCCAGTTAAACTACCCACCAAGCACTGTCCCCGTATTTACGGGTTAGAGTTACAATTTAAGAAGGGTGGTATCTCAAGGACAACTCCATAACAACTAGCGTTGCTACTTCAAAGTTTCCCACCTATCCTGCACATCTTAAATTATAACCCAATACCAAGCTGTAGTAAAGCTCCATAGGGTCTTTCCGTCTTGCTGCAGGTAATCGGCATTTTTACCGATATTGCAATTTCACCGAGTCTATTGTTGAGACAGTACTCAGACCGTTATGCCATTCGTGCGGGTCGGAACTTACCCGACAAGGAATTTCGCTACCTTAGGACCGTTATAGTTACGGCCGCCGTTCACTAGGGCTTAGTTTCACTGCTTGCACAGATCCACGTAACCTTCTAGCACTGGGCAGGCATCACCCCCTATACATCCTCTTACGAGTTTGCAGAGAGCTGTGTTTTTGGTAAACAGTCGCCTGAGTTCTTTCGCTGCGGCCTAGAATCTAAATTAAATTCTAGGCAGGTCTTATCCCGAAGTTACGACCGCTGTTTTGCCGAGTTCCTTAACAATAGTTATCTCGTTCGCCTTAGTGTTCTCCACTAACCCACGTGTGTTCGTTTACGGTACGGTTACTAATCATTGTAAATCATAGAGGCTTTTCTCGATACCCGAATATAGTAGGAGCCATTTAAACCTTTAGCAAGCTAAAATTTTAAATTTAACTAAACTCGACCTTAAGGTGATACGGATTTTCCTATATCTCCAGTCTCGTCTTCATAATGCAATTAATTAAGCATCTCCTATATCCCGATATGTCCCCCCTTAGAAAAATAATTAGTAGTTCAGGAATATTAACCTGATATCCATCAGCTACACCTTTCGGTTACACCTTAGGACCGACTAACCCTACGTCGACTGCCGTTGCGTAGGAAACCTTAGGTTTTCGGCGGGAAGAGTTTTCATCTTCCTTACGTTACTCATACCAACATTTTCACTTCTGATATCTCCAGCAAGGATCACCCCTCACCTTCAGCGACATACAGAACGCTCCGCTACCAAATCATAAATAAATATGAAGTCTACATCTTCGGTTAATAACTTTAGCCCCGTTGAATTTTCAGCGCAAAATCGCTTGACCAGTGAGCTATTACGCACTCTTTCAAGGAATGGCTGCTTCTAAGCCAACCTCCTGGTTGTCTCAGCAATCTCACATCCTTTTCCACTTAGTTATTAATTAGGGACCTTAGATAGTAGTCTGGGCTGTTTCCCTCTTGACGATGGGACTTATCTCTCACCGTCTGACTCCCGGTATAATTTTTACAGTATTCGAAGTTTAACAGGATTTGCTAAGCCGCGAGGCCCGCTAGTCCAATCAGAGCTCTACCCCTGTAAAATAGTAATCCGAGGCTAGCCCTAAAGCTATTTCGCGGAGAACCAGCTATCTCTGAGTTCGATTAGCTTTTCACTCCTTCCCACAAGTCATCCAAAGGACTTGCAGCTCCTAATGGTTCGGCCCTCCACGATGTTTTACCATCGCTTCAGCCTGCTCATGGGAAGCTCACTCAGTTTCGGGTCTAGTATATGTGACTCACGCCCTATTCAGGCTCGCTTTCACTGCGGCTCCGACTTTAACTGTCTTAACCTTGCCACATACACTAACTCGTTGGTTCGTTCTACAAAAAGCACGCGGTCACCCGAAGGCTCCCACTCTTTAAAAGTATAAGGTTTCAGGTTCTATTTCACTCCCCTCCCGGGGTTCTTTTCACCTTTCCCTCATGGTACTAGTTCACTATCGATCTTGAATGCTATTTAGCCTTGGAGAGTGGTCTCCCCAGATTCAATCCGGATTACACGTGTCCGAACCTACTCAGGAATTAACAGATATTCAATAAAAATATTTTAAAATACGGGACTTTAACCCTCTCTGGTCAAGCTTCCCAACTTGTTCTCTTTATAATTCTATTAAATATTAGGTTTATTAGCCTCCCCTAATGTTAATCCTACAACCCCGTAAATACAAAAGCTACCTATACATATTTTACGGTTTGGGCTGTTCCCGTTTCGCTCGTCACTACTCAGGGAATCTCTTTTGATTTCTTTTCCATTGCTACTTAGATATTTCAGTTCACAATGTGTCTCTCTGCTTTGCAGATAATACAAAATACTTGTATTAGGTTCCCCCATTCGGAAATCCTGGAGTAATAACGCTTTTTATCAACTCCTCCAGGCTTATCGCAGATTTATACGTCCTTCTTCAGACATTCAAGTCAAGGCATCCACCTTATACTATACTTTAATTTTAATACGACTAAAACTATTAGTCATTTTAGTTAATAAATTAACTAACTTTAATTATTCAGATTATTTTAATGAACAAAATAAACAAAATATTAGAAAAAACTTCCTTTGAGTTATACTTTAAGAAAAATATAAGGAGATAGTCCATCCGCAGGTTCTCCTACGGATACCTTGTTACGACTTTAGCCCAGTCAGAAGTCCTACTATGGACCCTCATATTACTAGAGGGGCTTCCAATATTACTTCCTCCCATGCCATGACGGGCGGTGAGTACAAGACCCAGGAACATATTCACCGTGACATATCTGATTCACGATTACTAGCAATTCCAACTTCATGGAGTCGAGTTTCAGACTCCAATCCGGACTGAGATATGCTTTAAAGATTAGCTCAATATCACTATTTTGCTGCTCTTTGTACATACCATTGTATCATGTGTGTAGCCCCAGACGTAAAAGCCATGCTGATTTGACGTCATCCACACCTTCCTCCTTGTTAACCAAGGCAGTCTCTTTAGACATAATAACTAAAGACATGGGTTGCGCTCGTTAACGGACTTAACCGAACACCTCAAGGCACGAGCTGACGACAACCATGCAGCACCTGTCATATCGCTCCAATAAAGGCACTCTTTTATCTCTAAAAGATTCGATAGATGTCAAGTCTGGGTAAGGTTCCCCGTTTATTGTCGAATTAAACCACGTGATCCACTGCTTGTGTGGGTCCCCGTCTATTCCTTTGAGTTTTAATCTTGCGACCGTACTCCTCAGGTGGATAACTTAACGCGTTAGCTTCAGCACTGCGAGCAAGTCGCAACACTTAGTTATCATCGTTTAGGGCGTGGACTACAAGGGTATCTAATCCTTTTCGCTACCCACGCTTTCGTTCATGAGCGTCAATACAGTTCCAGTAAGTTGCCTTCGCTTTTGGTGTTCCTCTGTGTATCTACGGATTGCACCCCTACACACAGAATTCCACTTACCTCTCCCTGATTCTAGTTAAACAGTTTTGAACACCAACACGGGGTTGAGCCCCGGTCTTTCATATCCAACTTTTCTAACCGCCTACGAACCCTTTACACCCAGTGATTCCGGGTAACGCTTGAGACATACGTATTACCGCGGCTGCTGGCACGTATTTAGCCGTCCCTTATTCCTGAAGTACTCTCATTATGCTCCTTCAGAAAAGAAGTTTACAACCGTTAGGCCTTCATCCTTCACGCGGTGTCGCTCCATCAGACTTTCGTCCATTGTGGAAGATTCCTCACTGCTGCCTCCCGTAGGAGTATGGACCGTGTCTCAGTTCCATTGTGCCTGATCATCCTCTCAGACCAGGTATCCGTCATAGCCTTGGTGAGCTATTACCTCACCAACTAGCTGATAGACCGCAGGCTCCTCCCCAAGCAATAAATTTTTACTCCGAAGAGACTATCCGGTATTAATCATCGTTTCCAATGGCTATCCCTGACTTGGGGGCAGATACCAACGTGTTACTCACCCGTTCGCCGCTCTCAAATTTTCTAGCAAGCTAAAAAATTCTACCGCTCGACTTGCATGTGTTAGGCGCACCGCTAGCGTTCACCCTGAGCTAGGATCAAACTCTTTTAAACGTAACTGCCATTAACAGTAAAACTATTAATGGACTTTTTGATTTATAAGGTTTTTCCTAGTAAAACTCAAATTTGGTTCTTTCTAATATTCTGTCTATTTTAATGAACTTTTTTGCTTCTTTTTAAAGTAAAAGAATTGTATTAATTTAAATCAATTTGTCAAAACTTTTTTATAGTTTTTTACTTTTTATTAATTTATTGTATAATCTATCTTCTATCATTAATTCAGCGAGACAGAGTTTATACATTATATAATATAAGTCAAAACTTTTTTAAAAAATAATTAATTCTTTTATTTATTAGAAATATGGTGGGCCTGGTTGGAATTGAACCAACGACCAATTGGTTATGAGCCAACTGCTCTAACCCCTGAGCTACAGGCCCATATTTAAATGAAAAGTGGCGGAAAGTGAGGGATTTGAACCCTCGGAACCCGTGAAGGTTCACACCCTTAGCAGGGGTGCGCGATAAGCCGCTCTGCCAACTTTCCTTACTAAATTTTAAGTAAAAAAAAATGGAGGAAGAACAGGGATTCGAACCCTGGGTATCGTGAGATACAACGGTTTTCAAGACCGTCGCTTTCGACCACTCAGCCATTCTTCCAACAATATTTTTTATAATGGCTCCCTCGACTGGATTCGAACCAGTGACCAAATGGTTAACAGCCATCTACTCTACCGCTGAGCTACGAAGGAATATATTTATTTAGCGAGACAGATATTATATATTTTTTAATCATTGTCAAAGGTTTTTTTATGTTTTTTAATACTTTTTTTAAAAACATTTAATTTAAGCCATTTTTTTATTAAAAAATAAAAGATAGTTTTATAATAAAGCTATCTTTTATTAAATTAATTGTTCTAAATTATATATCAAGATTTGATACATCTTTAGCTCTTGATTGAATAAATCTTCTTCTTGGTGGAACATCTGACCCCATAAGAATTTTAAATATTTCATCAGCTTGTTGCGCATCACCTATAGAAACTTTATACATTTTTCTTCCTTCTGGATCCATTGTAGTTTCCCAAAGTTGTTCTGGATTCATTTCTCATAAACCTTTATATCTTTGAATATTTTCTCAACTTATATCATTCTCAGCTAAAAGTTTTTCTTTTTGTTCTTCATCATATACGTACCAAGATTTTTTACCTTTAGTTAATTTATATAATGGTGGTTGTGCAATATAAAGATATCCTAAATCTACAATTTCTTTTAAATATCTAAAAAAGAAAGTTAAAAGAAGAGTTCTAATATGAGCACCATCTACATCTGCATCGGTCATAATAATTATTCTATGATATCTTAATTTTGAAATATCAAATGATTCTCAAATAGAAGTTCATAAAGCAATAATCATATTTTTAATTTCTTGATTTCAAAAAATCTTATCTATTCTAGCTTGTTCTGTATTAAGAATTTTACCTTTTAATGGCAATATAGCTTGATGTTCTCTATCTCTACCTTGTTTTGCTGAACCTCAGGCAGAATCCCCCTCGACAATATATAATTCTGATTTAATAGGATCTTTTGAAGAACAATCAGCTAATTTTCCTGGAAGAGTCATTCATTCTAATGCTCATTTTCTAATTACAGTATCTCTTGCCGCTCTTGCGGCTAATCTAGCTTTTGCAGCTAAAAATACTTTTTCAATTATTTTTTTAGCAGTTGATGGATCTTCTTCTAAAAATTCCATAAACTTTTCAGAAAAAACTGAATCTACAGCTCATTTTGCTTCAGCTGTTCCTAATTTACCTTTAGTTTGTCATTCAAACTGTGGATCTACTACTTTTATAGAAATAACACAAGTAAGTCCTTCTACAACATCATCATTAGTAAGATTATTATCTTTTTCTTTAAGGATTCATTTAGCTCTTGCATATTTATTAATAGTTCTTGTAAGAGCCATTCTAAATCAAGTCATATGAGAACCTCATTCTGGTGTATGGATATTATTTACAAAAGAAATAATATTATTTGAATATTCTTTATTGTATTGCATTGAAATTTCAACTAAAATATCTTTAGCTTCTTTTTCAACATAAAATATATCTCATATAGTAGATTCTTTTTTATTTAAAAAATTTACATAAGATTTAACTCATCATTCAAAATAATACTTATAATTATCTCATGTTCTTTCATCATTAAGATAAAGAGTAATTCATTTAGTAAGATAAGCTTGTTGTCTTAATCTATCCTTAATAGTTTTATAATTAAATTCTGTAGTAATTTTAAAAATACTTGGATCTGGATAAAATTTAATAATAGTTCATGTTTTATTAGTTTTTCAAACAACTTTTATTTCTCAATCTGTTTTTCAAGTACTAAAAGAAATATAGTGAATTTCACCATCTCTATGAACCCATGCTTCCATTTTAGTTGAAAGAGCATTTACTACAGATGATCAAACACCATGCAATCAACCCGATACTTTATATCAACCTCAACCAAATTTTCAACCAGCATGTAATACTGTTAATATAGTTTCTAAAGTAGAAACTCCTGTTTTTGCATGTTTTTCAACAGGGATTCATCTACCATTATCTTCAACAGTACAAGAACCATCTTCTCATAATGTAATAGTAATAGTATCACAATGACCTGCCATTGCTTCATCAATAGAATTATCAACAATTTCCCAAACAAGATGATGTAATCATCTTTCATCAGTAGAACCAATATACATTCAAGGTCTTTTCCTAACTGGTTCTAATCACTCTAGTACTTGTATACTATCAGCTCAATAACTTTCCGTTGTTTTTGTC
>WFPU01000148.1 GCA_015487435.1 Sulfurimonas sp. | reverse complement strand
TTGGCTTTTTCAATCATAGATCTATAGATTTTATTTTTTGACAATCCTGCCAAAGAGATGCCTTTCTCTCCTTTAGTCGCATCTGCAATATCATAGGTGACTTTTGAAACAAGAGAAAAATTTACATCTCCATTTAGCTGCTGTATATGCTCTATCGCTCGTTGGACCAAAGCTTGATTTTGCTCTTGTTGTCGTTCTCTGTATTTTGCGAGATTATCGTTTTTTTGAGATTTAGGCATTGATCATACTCCGACTGTGGATATCTTGCGTAAGCCTTTTAATTGTTGCTCTCTTTGTATCACTTGAGATATTGAAGTAGATTATTGTTGAATCCAGATTCGCATGTCCCATTGCATCTTTTGTAATGGAAATTAAACTATCATCACCAACTCTTGCATATATCTCCGCCATAGCGTGTCCGAACATATGCCGCAGCGAATGAAGTCCTAAATCACTTATATCTTTTATGTAGTTCATTTTTTTCACTGCTTTTCGCATACTTGATTTTAATCTCGAAAGCGTTTCTCTGGCATGCACCCGTTTCCCGCTTTTTGTAGTAAAAAGAAATGGATGCCTCGGATGTCTTATCATCTCAGGCATGTAGGTATCTGATTTTTGATACTCTCGAAGTGTCTCAAAAAAGAGTGTTTTATATTTCTCTTCGTTGATCCAAAAAAGTGGACCATGGGAAAAAGGGATTGGGTATTTAAACTGTAAATCTGATGTGTTATGTTGATTATTCTCTTGGAACATATCTATACCGTACTCATCCTTTAACCAAACTCTGCGCTTATTGCCATATATGTCTTTATTATCTGATTTTGGATCCAGCAGCCATACTTCATGGTTTTCATAATCTATATCATAGAGAGTAAGATTGAGAGCTTGGCCTATCCTCGCACTGCAAGCACCACACAAAAGAAATATCAGACGTTCTCTTGGTTTAGATACTTCAAGGAGTGTATCAAACAGCTCCATTGGAAACCATTTCTCTCTTTGATTGTTTTTTGGAATTTTATACGGTGGCAGATACTTTATTTTTTGACCAAATGCTTCTAAAGCTAAACTGCTTTTTTTGATTTGAATGCTTGATAGAAAACTCTTAGCACTTCTCTGTTTTTCATAAAGATGATTAATGAATCTATGATCATATAACAAATCATGTTCTTCTGTAAAATAAAAGTAAGAGTTGATGCCGGCTACTTCTTTGTTGATAGTTATTTTTTGAAGAGGAGAACAAGATAATATTTCAACTTCAAGCTCATCACCCATCTCTTCATCTTTTATGATCTCTGTTATTCTAAAGCCATTTCTCAATGCTTCTCTATATCTCGCTTGATAACTTGGGAATTTTTCATCAAAGGTAACAGGATTGTACAAACTCCAGATCCAAAACCTCTCCATGCTTTTCATAAAAGTTCTACGTGTATTATCTGCCACGTCTCGTACGCTCTTAAGCCAGACACTCCATTCTAAAGAATCATCAAGCGTAATTATCTCATTATCAAACAACGTGCATATCGATATACCTTTACTCTCATTTACAAGCATAGAGTCCCCTTGCAATTTATTTAAGAGTAAATTCTAGCATTCAACTAAGTAAGAACTACGAATAATTCACAAAATGATATTATTCTGTGTTATAGGAATATCAATATATAATTTAATATTTGTTTTGGACTTTATAGCTATTTATTTTGCTATTTTAAAAAGTCATTACTGCTTTGGAGTTACTTATTAACATCTATTTTTTAATTGTTAAGTTTGAGTGATTAACATTGCCTAGAATTTTGTTTGAGGAGTTTAATACTGCCACTCAATCATTTTTTCAAGTTTATCCATGTATAAAATGGCTTTATCCTCATTATCAAATGGAATCAAACCAATGCCTTTCGTTTCAATAATGTCATCTTCAGTACAAACAAAACACTTGCTGCTGTTCATTTTACCGCTTTTCATATCCATAAAAGGCAGAGCGTACAAACATAAACCATCTTCTAATTCTGCAATTTTACAAAAAGAAGATAATGGGTTTTTATCACCTAATGATTCCATTTGACCTAATCTAACTTTCTTCTCAACAGCATCGATAGAAATTACAGATATTTGTTTTTGATTCATTGACATGTTTTTTCCTCTGAACTTTATTGAAACACTATCTGGCAATTCTAGCATATAGTATTTTTCCAAGATAGATAATTCACAAACTGTCATATTTTCTCTTCAGCATACATTCTTAACAGTTAATATAACTTAGAATATTTATAACTTATGAATTCTGATATATTTGAAAAATAGGGGTATCACATTATTGGGGTTTATGGAGTATAATATATCTATTAAGTTAAGTGGTTAATATTACCTAGAA
>WFPU01000147.1 GCA_015487435.1 Sulfurimonas sp. | reverse complement strand
TTTTTTCATCAACGTAACCTTTCCTTAACTATTTCGGTGTTAAAAGGTTGCACATAAGGTTCGTATAACCTCTTGTACGAAAACTCAATTCTTTTTGACCACATAATACCCCCAAAGACATCCAAAAAATAAAGCACTGGCCTGGCATAAACAGAATTGGATTAACACTCATCGCAACCAGATAAAATAAAAGCAAAAATGAAAACCAAACATTTAAAAATCTATAGTTTATAGCTTGAAAAGACTTCATAATAAGTAACATTAAGGGTAAATAAAAAAAGAGAATAGAAATCATCCCCCCCCCCGACAATAAATCTAAAATATCTGAATGGCTAGGAATATGCAAAGGTCCATAATCAAGCAATGGCGAAGATGTAAACAAACTACCATAAATAGGGCTATCAATAAATTCACTTAAGCGCAAAGCAAACGTAACCTCTCGAACACCATGCCCTCTTGAATCAAGCCTATCCTCAATCGAATAATTAATCATATATGTAAAAAAAACTAATAGAACAAACAATAATATAAACAAAACTGGATAGAACATCCTATTTTTTCTGTTTGAAAGCAAAGCTTTTTTTATCTTCTTCCACCTTATTAATACAAAAAAAGCTAATGCTGCTAATATCACTAACAATGATGTAGTTTTCCCTACTAATGCATAGATTGCAATTGTACTGATAAAAATAAAGGTTGAAACAAGTTCAGATCGAAAGACGAAAAAAGATAGAAGTCCAGTAGCTACAAGTAATATTCCTTTTACTTGATACATTTGAGATAGACCTACATATATCAAACCGAGCTTCCAAAGTATGAGTATAGTACCTATGATACAAGTCGTCAGGACAAATATATAAAGAAACCTTCGTATAAACCATTTCACTTCATACGAGTCTTGTGAAAGAAGATAAAAGGCAATAAATACAAACCCACCCAACATTCTTCCAAAGTAAGTTTCTTCAAACATAAAGCCATTTGTAAACAAAGCGTATGTAGAGCCAGCTAAAGCAATAAAAAAGAAACAAAACAACAAAACACTCATTTTATTAAATTTTATTTTATTAGTGATCAGGAAAAGAAAACATGCAATAATTGAGACTAAATATGGGGAATATTTAATGACTGGATACTTCACTAACCCATAATTCGTATTCGTTGGATCTGTCATCAAAAACAAGCCTATCATAGCCCCCAATAATAATGCTAGTGACCCCATCCTCCTTAGTGGGCGCACTAGATAATCCCTAAAGTACTATTAGCTTTCAGCAGCCTATTTGATATCACCAAATAAGCTGTCAGCAGTAAAAAGTTGGCGAAAATAAACGCATAACCAAATGCGGTTAATAAGCTCACATCGAAAAAAGAAAAAAGCGTTAGAGAAGAAATCAAACAAGCAAAATGAAAAAGGATCAATTGAGTGTTTTTCCAAGGAATACCTAACCCATTTATTAGATGATATGGTGCTGCAGAAACTGCCAAGAAAAATATAGATACCGAAAACAACTTCAGTAACAAGGCTCCATTTTCAGCCATTTCTTTCCCTACCCACAAATTTAATATTTCATACGAATAAGTCCAAAGAATAAGAGATGACAAAAAAGCAACTAGTAAACTCGCGATAAATATTCGCTTTAAAACATGCTTTAACCTAATTAAATCAGTAGTTCTACTAGTATATGGAAAAAGCACCTCAACTGCTGAATTAACCGCAGCTTGAACTTTAGATGATACAGAAAAAACAATTGTATATATACCTACTGCTGGAGGTCCTAAACTCCAGCTAATAATAAATTTAGGCAGTTGCGTTACCAAAACCGTCACTATTGAGTTGATAGCCATGATATAACCAAAGCCAAACATTCGCTTAAATACTTCTTTAATAGAAAAAGATAAAGACCAGACAATACCTAACTTCCTAGCTAGAAAAAAACCAACCAAACATGAAAAGAATAAAACAATATAGTTGACAACTACAGTTGTTTCTATCATTTCTCTTAAACTGAAGTCAAAAAAATAGCCTCCAACAGCTACGCTTCCATAGCTAAGGAATGATTGAAAAGACAAAACCCAAGTTGAAAGGTGAAAGCGTTCTAAACCTTTAAATATCGACGTTATACAAGCAACCAACATAACGGCAGGAATTTGTATCGCAGCAAGATAAAATGCTACTAACGCATTGTCTGCTAACTCATTTGAAATATTCAATATAGTTATTAGCCAGGGTGAAATAATCCAAGTTACTAAAGATCCTACAATACCTATCAGTAAATAAAAAAACAGAGATGTAATACAAACATGACCCACGCCTTTAAAATTTCCATTAGATAAATCAAGTGCTGTAAAGCGTATAGTTGCCGCAAAAAAACCTAAATCAACTATTCTGACAAAGCCAGGAATCGATAATACAAGGATGAAAACACCAAACGCATCACTTCCAAGCTTGGATATTATAACTGGATAGCAGGAAAACATCGCAACAGAAGGTAGAAGAAACCCCATAAGTCCAAAAAATGCATTTAATTTTAGATTCATCAAATTTCCCGCTTATCTAGCAAGCAAATAGCGAACTATCTTTAAATATATCATCTTGATTATATACCTAATACCGTACACAGAATACACACGTCCTGTACTACCACTTCGCCCTTTTATGACAGGTACAACAGGTAGCATTTCCCAATGGTGTCCTTCTGCCATAGCCTGATGAGCCGATCTGGCTAAGGCCATTTCAAACTTAAACCCCTTGGAGTCGTCTATTTGAGAACGGTAAAAAAGAAAGTATTTTTCCAAGAATGACAACTTAAATGCAAAAACTCGACTATCCATCCATGTGAGTTTTTTTCTAAAATCACCCAAAACCATGGCATCTTGCAAAGTATATAAAGATTCAATAATCGAACTAATATTTTCTAAAAAATACCGGCCATTAACCTTTAATATTATATCTGCTTGCTTAATAAATATTGAATGATCGAAAGCATATTGAAAAGTTGTTATCTCCCCATAACCCTTACCTAAATTCCTGTTGAAATTTTGACCATCATATGATAATAGCTCAAGCTTATCTTCAAATCCTTTTTCTTTAACATCTTTCTGTATCTCAGATAAATTAAAATTTGAATTATCACAAAATACAATTTTATCAACCGCGGGCTCTTCTACCCAACGCATCAAAGAACTTCGATATTCATTATACCTCTCTTCCATATCATTAACCTTAGAATATGTAATTCCATTCACATCAATAGCCGATGTCAAAAATATAACAATATTTGCTTTCATTTTAGTAACTTCTTACTTGCTTGTATCAACTTTACTTCAGGTGCCCAGCCATTTAGACAAGAAAACATTGACCACAAATGCATCACTTCCCTTTCTCTATAAGCTCTTGCTCCCCAATCAATATTGAGTGATTTTCCTGTTTTCTTTTCTATAATGCCAACCAATTCTTTTAAGCTAATAGCTCTCCCAGAACCAACACCGTAAATTTCATGGGCTCGAACTTTACCTTTCAATAACCTTTGTGCGGCAATCAAATAAGCCTGCAC
>WFPU01000146.1 GCA_015487435.1 Sulfurimonas sp. | reverse complement strand
TTCCAATTATCGAGGGAGCAACATATGTTTATGATTCACAAACATCTAAAGCGAAGCAAAATAGGGGAAGAAAATTCCAACTTGAACAATTTAATAAAAATGACAAATCGGAAATTTATTGGCTTGATACATGTCGATATTCGAAAGTTGAAATGAAAAATGCACTGCTTATTGATTATTTGCCAAATAAGACGGATATGATTGATATTGGCATTGTTACTATTCCTATAGAGTGTTGGAAATGCCATAAGGCAACAAATGTAGTTGTTGGTATAGAGCTACGAGTTGAAGAGTATAAAATTTTTTATGATTTTCCATTTTTAATAGATTCGGTGCTAGACACGGATAAATTTAAACAATATAGTGAAAAGAACAATATAGGGATTATCAAAACAAGGTACAGCAAGACTATTCATGAGTCATATCTTTCTAATGGCTGTTATTATTGTGATGCCTTACAAGGTGACTTTTTTATTAGGAATGAATTTTTGGAATATCAGATACATGATACATACTTAGAACCCTATTTTGTTGATAGTATTACCTATGAGGAACTAAGAAGAATTACGGGGAAAGACATTGTTTTCAAGAATGAAGAATAACTTGTTTCTAACTGTCCGACTTCTTTCTGGCACTTTTTTCCAAATTTTTTAATGCGTTAGGAATAAGCGTTTCGCTAAAACCTGATAAAAAACCAAATGTCATAAATCCATATAGCGGATTTTCAAGCGAATTTATAAAACCAAAAAGCAGATTAGATTTAATCAGAAAAAATATAAAAACTCCTCCAAGTATTGAGAATATATTTCTCTCTATTCCATACACAAAATATGGCCATTTCCCAAGACCTTTGTCAATACTAATTTTACTAATACTTCGTGAAATAGATATCAGTCCTCCTAGAGTTGCCATAGAGGATACCAGCATTAAGTGATAGAGTGTTACCCTCTCTTTAACTATCATTTCAGGCTGAGTAAAATATAGATAGATGCTCAACATGCTAAAGAGCATGGCTATAAGAAAAGCTCCTGTGATATAGAGAAGTTTTCCAAAAACAAGCTCTTTGTAGGCATTTTCAATATCTAAATGAATTTCATTTAGTAGTGTTTTTGCTTTTTCTGGCCCATTCAAAATCGCAACCGATAAAGCATGCGCCACTCTTGCCGTGTAGGATTTGTCCATAGCTTTATAAGAAGCAGATTTTAATTTATCAAATTCGCCTTTTATCTCCTGATAGTTATTTGTTGGTTCTTGATCATCTGGTTTTTCTTCTTCAATAATTACTGCAATTCCCTGAATTGTCCCGCTTTCTTGCACTGAATATATAACAAATTCACCTGATCGCGCATAGACATCGTATATTTTTCTCCCGGATTGATCTATATTTCCAATTGATATATTTTTTAACTTCTCAACCCTTATGGTTTCTCTTTCCGAGTCATTCATTGTGCACCTCTCGTTGCTCTTTTATTAGCAAAATAGAATTTCCGATGAATATCCATCCCTCATTCTTATATTTTATTTTAACATTGTTTTTTATTTTATACATGTTAAATTGCCATATATTTGGAAATAACACGGGAAGCGTATTAACTTGTTACTAACTTTTAAACGATTCTAATGCGTTAAGTTTGCTATAATGTGCATTGCCTAAAAATGCAATCGTATTTAATAAAAAAAAGGGGGAGGCTGTGTCTATAATAACCATTAAATATAAAGGGCGTGAATTAAAACCTTATAAAGCTATAGTATCTCCTCTAATTGGTGCTCCAACGGTTCTCACCCAAAGTTCATGGGATTTTGTTTCATTATGGTTGAAGAAAGAAGGCCATAAAAATGCATTGCTATATTGGCATCAATCTGAAGAATTTCATAAAGCTTCACAAGGTATGCCGATACAATCTTCCCCTTTGCTTCATTATTATTCTTATATGAATGCTGTTAAAGCTTTGTTAACTGCTAAAAATATTAGTTTTGATCAAATGCATGGGGTTAGAGCTCACAATATGAGAGGTTCAAGTAATAAAATTAGTATTGTAAATGAGGGAATTAATATATTGAATAGAGGTATTTTACCTGCTTTATCAACATACTTAGGAGAAAAGGAAACAAATCGTAATCATAATTTGCAAGAACTTTTATTTAATTTACCATATATTCACCGTACATATTGCATTTCTTATCCAAAACAGACTGAAATGTTTATTCCTTTAGTGGATTGCTGCTTTGTAGCTGATACCATAAATAAATATGCTTACTTTAGTGCGAAATTATCTAAAGATTTTTGTTCCTATCATGTGTTAAATCGTTTGCCTTCAGGATTAATAAAAGATGAAACTTCAGACGAAAAATATAAAATTAAATCGATTATTGAAGTTCCATTCTTGAATCCTAGAAGGCCAAGTAAAGAAGATTTAAATCAAATAAAAATTTTACAAAAAGAAATTCGTCAAGATATTCATTACATCAATGGGTCTCAAACATTATGGTATGCAAAAAGTGTTGTAGCCGGACCAAAAAATTTGCAACGATTCCCTATAACAATCACATTAGCCGCTATGCACCGCCTTAGCGAAATTTGTCGTTACCGCCCTCTTGAGCTTGCATCTTTTTTAAATGGTCAAAAGAACTGGTTGTTAAGTGAGTTTATTCAAGAGTCTCCTTTGCAGTTTATAGATGCCATCTCATCTGAAATAACTGGATACCAATTTCTTGTACCAAATGTCAGATCAGCACAATAAAGGAAAAAAATGAAAATATATATTGCCTGTGGGCTTACGCATGTACCAAGAGATTTTTTTGACACATATACAAATTTTATACATACTTTAGCTCATCATTTTAAAAAGAGAAAGCATATTGTTAAGTATGCATTAGTAGACAGTGATCCTCAACTCGCAAAAAAACCTTTTGAGGAACGAGCTCCATTATGTTATTATTGGGATCGAAATATGGTAGAAGAAGCTGATGTAATAATTGCAGAAGCAAGCTATCCATCTACAGGACTTGGTATAGAATTGCAAATAGCTGCTAATAATGAAATCCCAATCATTCTTTGTTTTCAAGATGACAGACAACTTCAAGCGCATCCAATAGAATATGAAAATCCAGATCATAAAAAATATACTTTACAAGTCGGTGAAGGTTATGTGTCATTGATGGCATTAGGCCTACCTAATATATATAAAGTAATAAAATACCATCCGCATAATGGAATTGATAAAATTAGTGAGTCAATTGAACTTTTAACTAAAAGTAATTAAATAAGCATATTTATTGAAAATTATCATGCAAATATAGTATTTAGAGCTTGTGCCGTGTAAAATTTATACATTAATGTGTTATCACTCAAAATAAACTACCTTGATATTTTTTTGTTTTTGGTGGATAAAACAATCCAATTATCGTATAAGGATTTTTAGATTTTCTGATATGCATCTGTTTCATTGTGCCCAAAAATAAATGCAAATCTCTTTCTTCTATCATCCATAGCAGTTTTTCTTTTACTTTTTGAATAGCTATTTCATCACCGTCTTTTTTACAGCTTAAATATAATTGTGGGATTTCCCAGTCAATAACACTCATGGAGCTTACTTGTCCAGCATCATCTTCAAATTTAATTTTAAATTTATAGGGAATGTGTGGCATCCCAGTAAATTCGATTTCACAACTTTCAGTATCAAACAGACTTCTATTAGCGTTTATATACTCTTTTTTTTCTTTTTCAGTAAGTTCTTCTTTCGGATTATCAACAATAACGATATCAAGAAATTTAGTAGGTTTAAAAGTGCATAAAGAGAGAGTATTTGATTTTGTTGCAGCATTAATAATTTCACGAAGATTGGTGTAAATCCGTGTTTTTTCCAGTATGAGCTGTCTTCTTCTTCCCCATTCTTTCCCTGTTGGAATATTTTCTAAAATTTTAATTGATGATGTGTTTATTTTATGGCTCTCAACTCTTGGATCACTTTTATCAGGGGTGATTTCTGCTTCTATCCATGTATAGCGTTTAAACTTTTTATATTCTTCAAGACTTCTAAATGGTATAGGATAAATCCGTTTCCATTCTCCATCTCTATTTATTCCAGCTGTACAGACAAGCTCTTTGTATTTTCTTGATCGAGTAGGATACGTTTTAGCAATTACAAAAATTTCTTCAACCATTGAATATAAAAGTCCTGATAAAATTAGTTAAAGGTTATTATACTCTAATTGAAACTTATTGTGTAATTCTTTAGCAATTACACCTCTGTGGCAGTATTCAATATCCTTTTCAAAACAAGTCAAGGCAATTTTAGTATGCTTGGATATATCATTAATATACTGAAGTGCTTTTTGCGCAGCTTCAGTTTGTATTGTTGTTGCTTGGTACTCTTTGAAAAGTTTTTGATAGTCTTCTAAGCTATTCAATTCTTGTCTATCTTCAGATTCAATACCTAATTCCGGTAGATGTATGTATTTTATACCAATTTGCTCAAGGGCATGTTTGAGTATATTTTTTGAAAAACCAAATTTCATACTATATGGATTTTTTCTTACATCACATAGGATGTCTATATCATTTGCAATTAGCTTGTTGAGATAATTTTCAAAAGTGATGCCCTCATACCCTATTGTGTAAAAATCTTGAGAATCATCAGGGAAAAGTGATTGTTGTTTTTTGTATGGTTCAATTGAAAATTTATGTGCTATTTTACTGTTCATTGTGTAGTAAGGATAGTTTTTATAAACATGTGCGATTAGCTTGTTGCCGGACAGATCTTTATATTTATATGCAAAAGTATTTAAAAAGTTTTTATCTGCTTCTTTTAGATTTTCAATATGGTCAATATGGGTGTTGGTAAGCTCAATGGTGTTTTCTTGCTCGTTTAAATATAAGAATCCATAGTTGTGCATTGTTTTTACATCACTGTTAGCCTGAAATGAATAGCACCCATAATGATAGGGGACAAATTCATAAGCTTTTTTCTTTGCACCACTCTCCTGCACAAACAAAAATAACAATTTCTGTAAATCTAATTTAGATAATTTTCCACCAAAAGCTTGGAGCAGAGCCATTAATAGGCGTTGGCGGTTAAATGTAGGTTTTGTTTTCATATTTCTTTCCAATAATCAAAGTTTAGCATAACATTAAGCTTTAAAAAAGTATATATATTATACCATATAAATCTTAAAATAACTATATATAGGTATTTAGTTAGTATAATATATATACTTTTCTAAAATATGGGATATTATGACAAAAACAGAACTGAAAGAGAAATTAAAACAGTTGAGAATGTCTCAAAAGGATTTTGCAGAATATGCAGGATGCAGCTATCAAAGTGTGAAACAATGGAAAGAACATAATGTGCCTTATTGGGTAACTATAGTAATTGAGCATATTGAAGTCTTTCAAGCTGCAAAAAACATAATTTGCAAGAACAAAGTAAAGGGTGTAAATGGCAAATGATATAGAAAAATTATTGGATGAAATTAAAGCTTTAAGGCAAGAAAATCAAAAGCTAAATAATGCCATTAAGCATAAGAAATTTGGTCTTGTATGGATGGATGTGCCTGAAGCATTTGAAGAAGAAAGCGTTGATAGAATACCACTTCTTGAAGAAAAAAAAGATTTACAAATAAAATCAAAAAATAAATGTCTCAATGAACCACACATATTACTTGAAGGAGACAATTTTCATTCATTAACATGTTTAAATTACACGCATAGAAATTCAATTGATATTATATATATAGATCCTCCATATAATACAGGAGGCGATGATTTTCACTATAAAGATAAACGCATGCTTGATAAATATCCTGATGGAAAAGTCGTTGACAAGGATGACCCGCTAAGACATAGCAAATGGCTGTCATTTATGAGCAAAAGGCTGGAATTATCGAAAAATTTATTGAATAAAGAAGGTGTGATTTTTATTAGTATTGGAGAAGATGAACTTGCAAATTTAAAATTATTATGCAATCAAATATTTAAAGAAAAAAACTTTTTAGGTCTTATATCCAGAGTTCAAAAGAGAGGAAGTGATTTAGGGGATTATTTTAAGCCGACTGTAGATTATATATTAGCATATGCAAAAAATAAAAATAATATAGCAAAATTTAAAGTTGGAGTCGATGAGGCTAAATTTAAAAAGATTGAAACAGATGGAGAGAGAAAAGGAGAGTTGTACGAAGATAGTAAATCTTTGTATCAATCATCTTTAAAAGATGTTCGTCCAAATCAAAAGTATCCCATAGAGTGTCCTGATGGAACATTGGTGTTACCACCATATCAAGTTTTTGATGAAATTCATCGAGAAGGGGAAGGAAGATGGCGATGGACAAAAGAGACATATTTAGAAAAGAAAGACACAATATTGGTCTTTAAAAAAACGAAAAACTCACCACTTATGGATCAGCATGGCAATAAATCAGTTTGGAATATATATACTAAACGATATTTAAAAGATGCTCAAAAGAAAGGTAATGTTCCATCAAATATATTTGAGGAATTTTTAAATTCTGAAGCCACAAAAGAATTGGGACAACTGGAGCTATCGTTCTCATATCCTAAGCCAACAAGCCTAATAAAACATTTGATTAAAATTACACAAAAGAAAAATGATATTAAAATTTTAGATTTTTTTGCAGGTTCGGGAACAACAGGACAGGCTGTTTTAGAATTAAATGAAACAGATCAAGGGTCAAGGCAATTTATCTTATGCACAAACAATGAAAATAATATTTGTAGGGATGTAACATTAGAAAGGATGAAAAGACTACACAGCCCAGCTAAATATATTCCGACATACAGGATTACAAAACAAAAAAATGAAGAAATAAAAAGCGAGATAAAAAGTTTAAAAGAGAAGTTGAAAATATCTGTAGTAGATGAAATAAATGAGGAACTGAAAAAATTAAAAGAATTAAAGAAAACCTATCCCACTAAAAAATCAGAAAGGTTATCTAAAAATCTTGAAGAAGAATATCAGTTATTACTTACAAAAATTAGAAATCTAACTGAAAGAATAGCCTCCAAAGAAGAAGATGTTAAAGAGATACAACACCATAATAAAAAAATAGTAGCTGAAATAAGTAAACTTGAAAAAAAGATAATTAATCTCAATAAACCATTAGACTTTTCTTTGAAATATTATGTTATGAAATTTGCAGGAAACGCAATTTCTCATATTACGGATGATGATAAGATTACTATTGCATATAATGCAGGTGAATTAGTTGCAATAAGTGAAAATATTATGTTTGAAACATTGAAGAATAATTATTCTCAGTTTTTTGTAAATAGTACACAAGAAGAATGTTTGGCAATTTATTTTGATGAAGATCTTGATATGTTGGATGAGTTTAAAGAAAATTTGAAAAATCAATCAAAGAGTATTAAGAAAAGTATTGTATATATGTTTAGTTGGGGTACCGAAGATTATTCATATCTTTTTGATGACTTTAATCTTGATGTTATCGTTAAGCCAATTCCTCAGCCAATTTTAGAAATATATAAAAAAATATACAAGGCAGAAAAATGAGAAAATTTGAATTTCAAGAAAAAGCTATTAATGCATTAAAAAAAAATATACAGATGCTTTGGAATCAAAAATCTTGTAAAATACCAATAGTTTTTAAATCTCCTACAGGGAGTGGGAAAACCTATATGGTCGCATCTGCAATTAATGAGATGGTTGATACTCCGGAATTTAATGAGAATAAAGCATATATTTGGATTACCTTTAGTGATACTTTGGCAATGCAAAGTATGGATAAATTTAAACAATACTTTGGGAATATGCTTAAAAATGAGCTACTTTTAGTTGATGATATTGACACAAAAGAAAAACTAGATTCTGATAGTATTTTGTTCCTTAATTGGCAAAAGCTAACTCAGAATAAAACTTCTCAACGAAAATTAAAACTCCGTAAACCTAAAGATATAAATGAGCAAAAAGAAGATGGTTTGTATTTTGATGATTTTATAGATAATACAATTAAGAATGGCACCAACATTATCCTAATCATTGATGAGTCACACAGAAATGCAACTACAGAATTGGCAGTAGATATCATTGATTATATTAATCCTAAAATCATAATTAATATTTCGGCAACCCCAAAAATAATACCATCAATCGATGATGTTATGGAACATAAAGCAGGCTATGTGAAAGTTAAATATGCTGATGTTGTTAATGCCGGTTTAATCAGAGAAAAAATTCTTCTTCAAAGCAAAGATGAATTGAATGCAGCAACAGAGGATGACCTTGATTTAAAGCTACTTGAGATTGGCATGAAAAGAAGAGAACTTTTAAAAAGTGAATATAAAAAAATTGGTAAAAATATCAATCCTTTAATGATTATTCAATTGCCAAATGATGATTCAGTTTTGAAAGAAAGTGGAGTAAAAACAAAAGAAGAAGTAGTCATAGATTTTTTTGAAAAACATGAAGTAGATATAAAAGCAAGAGTGGCAATATGGTGTGATGGCAGAGAAATCAATATGGAACATATTGATTATTTAGAGAGTGATATTGATTATATGTTATTTAAACAGACAGCAGGTACAGGATGGGATTGCCCTAGAGCACAAGTTATGGTGATGTTTAGGGAAATACAGACAAGTGCTTTTTATGTGCAGACAGTAGGGCGTATTCTGAGAATGACTGAACCAGAAAAACATGCCGAATATAAAAATCATCCTATGTTAAGAAGAGGATATTTGTATACAAATTATCACAGAGATGATGTTGAGCTTCCAGGAGGTGAGTCGGTCCCGCCTGTAATACAATGTACCCACGTAAAAAGTAAGTTTGCTCCATTAGTTGAAACATTCTTTTTGCAATCAGATTATATATCACGCGTAGACTATGGTGATTTTGTTGATGCATCAGTTTTTCAAAGGATCTTTGTTTCATCACTGTGTAAACAAACGGGAATCGAACTACCATGTATATTAGACGAAGGTAAAAAAGCTTTGAAAAAATTTGGTCTGAATCTTTCACCCCAAATGACCACGCATATTATGACAAACACTGAAATTAAAAGCTTCGATAATATTGTTGAAGAGATTAACAAAGCAGATGAAACAGTAGAAGTTGAATTGTCAATTAATGATATAGAAAAATATTTTAATTTTTTATGTGTAGAAATTTTAAAAGAGCAAACATCTTTAGAAACTAAAGTTGGAAATATTGCAAGAAGTTGGAGCCCTTTAAAATCTGCTTTAAGAGTATGGTTTAAAAAGGTTTTACCCGAAGCTAAATCATCATATTATTACAAGATATTCATATATGATTTGCAAAAAGGCGCCAATAGTAAATTTAGAGTGTTAATTTCAAATGCTTTAAAAGAGTTTTATCCAATAAAAAAAGAGCTATTAAAAAACAGGGATAATGAAGAATCTAAAATAAAAGCACCAATTTTCTCATTTAATATAGAATGGTGTTATGATGAAACTTTTGAAAAAATAGATCAGAAAAAAAATCTACTTGAAGATTTTTATTTAAAAAAAGATTATAAAGGCAAGTCTAATGAGATACGCTTTGCACATTACTTGGATCAGCATGACGAAGTAATATGGTGGTACAAAAATGGAGATTCAGGTTCAGAAAACTTTTCATTGAAATATTATAATACCAGGGAGCAACAATACAAATTATTTTACCCAGATTGGTTAGTAAAATTACAGGATGGGAGAATAGGTATTTTTGATACAAAGCTGGGGAATACCTTATCAACAGATGGCAGAGCAAAAGGACTACAACATAAATTAAAATTACTAGGAAGAGAATTTTTTGGTGGAATAATTAATTATGAAAATAATATTTTTGTTTATTGTGATAGTGAAAATTACAATGATGAATCACCTATGCAAAATGATTGGAAGATTCTTGAATTTTAGATTTATTATGTTATTATATATTAAAAATAGGATGCTTAGATGATTAAAATCACAAAACAAACACTAGCAGGAAAAAAGGTGGTAAGTGTTGGCATAAAAGATTGCCAAGAACTGGAAAGAAAAGTTTTATCTTCCTTGGATGTAATGAACGAAGTCGATGTGACAGCAATGGATGGTCATGTTCGTAACCTAAATGAAATCAAAGGTGATGTAATGATGGGTATTGTCGGACATATTGTTGTTTGCGAGTTAATTAAATTAGAAAGGAAACCTTGTGAATTACATTTTGATATTGAGGGATTCCATTTAACCAGTAATTCATATTCTATCAAAGTGCGGACATCTTTAGCTCAATTTCCTCCGTGTCCAGAGAAGCATATTGAGAAGTTTACTATAACAGGATATGAAGAAGGAGACATTGAATATGACTATTATATACAAATAGTCTTTTGTGAAGCTCCTAGTTTTAGAGAAAACAATAACTGTATCGATGGTATGTATATTGTCGGAGGTGTAGAAAAACAAGCTCTCAACAAAACAAAAGATCATGGTAAAAAAAAGATGAAAGTGGCAGATATTTTATCATCACGGACCATTGATCAGATCATTAGTAGTTTATAAAAAAGGTAATTTTTATGAAAAGTTTACAATTTTTATGATTTCTTTTCATTAAGTGTATCAAGAAGTGAAAAGGTAAACATTTTAAACAAATATAATATATAATGTTCACAAAGTGTGAACAATCCACTCCATAAACCTCTTTGAATGCTATCATTATTAATAACATTCGAGGAGTCAAAAAATGCCTCAAAAAATCAACTTAACAATGCTAACCTGTGCCGATAATCTAACATTCCAAATAGATGGAACATTCGACAAAGTAATCTTTCACCACGAATCAGAAGCAGCGCTGCTGATAGAGGAATATCTTAGGTGGATAAAAGATATAATCCAAATTGATGGAATCTCAAGCAACATCGGTACAAAACAAGAAATCCTACTTAAAGGTGCAAACACACTTCACGAATCCCTAAAAATATTATTAGCCGATCATTACAATCTCTCAATGGAGTTTTCAGAAGATGAATATAACACTCTTTATTAGCGAGATTGAGAGACGAGAACGCGAGGCAATCTTTTTAGAAAATGCAAACGCCAAACACGGTACAAAGTTTGACTACAACAAAGTGCACTATATAAACAATGTAGAAAAAGTTGCTATCATTTGTAAAGTACACGGCGAATTCACTCAATCACCGGCAAAGCATCTATTCCATAAACACGCCTGCCCTGATTGCGCAAAAATAGCACAAGGTATGTCTAGGCGCATTGATAAAGCATATCTCATAGGAGAAGCCTTAAAACTCTATGGAGATATCTACAACTACGATAACACAATAGTTGGAAGAAAAAATGAAACTATTGAAGTCTATTGCACCATACATAAACAATACTTCTCGCAAATGTTAGGTTCACACTTAAAAGGTCATACAGGATGCAAGGAGTGTGTGCGAGAAAAAAGAGAGCAACAAGCTCACGAAATATTCAAAGAGAATTTCATACAGCAATTTATCAAAAAGTTTGGAGACA
>WFPU01000145.1 GCA_015487435.1 Sulfurimonas sp. | reverse complement strand
TAGCACCGACGGATTCAGAGGCGCGCATCAAAGAGATAGTCAGTGATGCCAAAAAGTTCATCTATATGGTTGCTTATACAGGCATCACTGGTTCCGGGACAGCAGAAGATCTGCAGCCATTCCTAGCCGATATCAAAAAATACACGCAAACACCTGTCTATGTAGGTTTTGGTGTCAATGAAAAAACAGCAAAAGCGAAAGTACAAGGTGCTGATGGTGTCATAGTCGGAAGTGCTTTTATTAACATTCTTTTAGATGAGTCACTTTCAAAAACGCAGCAGATTCAAAAATGCAGCAACTTAGCCCAAAACATTAAAGACCAGATTAATTCATAATCTCAAAAAGCACTAAAAGTGTTTTTTGAGACATCGAGTCATTATCATCACTCACCATCAAAAATCTATTGTTACCGATTTTTGTAAGCCCTTCAAAATTATCGATATTCCAACCTTTCGCAGAATCCAACTCCGCTAATAATGTACTTGTGCAGAGACGTTTTTCATTGCACTGTTCCAAATTTACTTTTACTAAAGACGTTATATGTCTATTACTGAGATAGCTATACTCACGCAAGAGAATCAGCAGATGTGTGCTGTCAATAAATTCAATATCCGTCACAGCTCCCTTTGCTTGAAATTTCCAGATATTGTGCTTGGCATAAAGTGTATGATATTGACTGTTCTGATCTTTTAGGGGAAATTCCGGAATCGTTATCACCCCGTATTGCTTAGAATACGCCACACTCTCTAGGCCTTTGTTGGGACTTTGATAGTTTTGATTCTCCTCTAAAACAGAGTTGAGTGGTATTTTTTTCATCTTGACACCCTTACGTGAGCAATATAAGACTCTATTTTTTCGCTCAAAAGAGATTAAAAACCCATTTTTATACAAAGCCAAGCCCTCAGCATCTCTTTTTTTTCTCTTGAATCGTTGCAGTTTTTTATTTTTCAGGACATACTGCTCACGCAGTGTCAGTTTTTGGATTTTGTCATTTTTAATTTGACACTCAAAAAGATATAATATACCTTTGTCACTTAAAGCATAAAGATTTTCATGCTTATAAGCAAGTGCGGAAAGTTCATGGACATTTGGAAAGTCTAGTCGTTTTGCATCAAGTATCTTTATCTGTATAGAAGTATCTAGTTTTGTGTTGGGACTAATTTTATAGGGTAGTATTTTTGCGCTCAGTGTTGCAAAAAACAGCAATAAAATTATGAAAAATTGAAACATTTATGATTTTAAAAAAGGGAGATTTATTTGAAGATGGTGCGCCCGACACGATTCGAACGTGTGACCGCTGGTACCGCAAACTTCTTATCTTTCTTTTCTTAAACTCCTTAAAACCCTATTTTATGTACTTTAAGCATTATAGCACATTCATATTAATACTTAAAATGCTATAATCTATTCAATAAAAAGGGTCACCCAAAGTGTCACCCAAAAAATAAGGCTAAAAAATGGCAATAGATTACAGTATTTTTATTTACAGTAATAAAGACAAACAAGGAAGAGGTTTACTAACAGGAATAAAAGCAAATGCAGATTTCACTAAATTCTTATTTCGTTTTAAAATCAATAACAAAAGTGTAAGAAAAATCTTTGACTATACAAAACAGAACTGGAATAAGAAAGATACGATCAAAAAAGTCAATGCAGATGCAGAAGATTTTAAAAATGAAAAAATCAATTCTTTGGAAAACCCATTTAATAAAGATACAGACCTCAACTTTATAGCAAATGAATACTTTGAAAAAAAATGCACACCTTCACAGTGGAATACTGCACGAAAGAAATTATATGAACTTTACATTAAGCCAAAGATAGGAACAAAAAAAGCAAGTAAGATCATAGAGAATGACATTGACAATATTCGTGCATACATGAATAAAAATGGAAAGAGTAAGCAAAATGAAAATGGATGCTCAATTAGAACTATTGAAAAAGTATTGCTCCAGACACTAAAGCCTATTTTGGAATATGCTGACAGTAACGGAGCATTAGAAAAGAAAATTCCACAAATAAAAATACCTGACAGAAAAAGACAAAGAAAAAAAATTGTCACAAATGCATCTGAAAAAATCTCACTCTTGTTTAATGCAATTCAAAAACGCTATGCCGGTGATCCATTTTATAAAGCATTATTTTTATTCGCACTTTTTGGCAGAAGATGGAATGAGATAGCATCTTTAGAATGGCGCGACATTGATTTCAACAATCATAGATACATAATCAGAGCAGAAAATAATAAAGTAGGCATGGATCAAACCTATGAACTTCCATTTATTATTCGAGAACCTCTTTTAGAGTTAAAAGATAATAATGGACTTGTTTTTAAGTCACCTGTCACAGGTTTAAAGCTACACTCACCACGCAAACAATTAGCGAAGATAAAAGAAGCCACAGGCATAGAAGAACTCACTATGCACTATTTTAGACATATTCTTGTCACGGCACTTGGAGAAACTGGAACGGCGGCAACTGTTTTAAGTGCATCGCTTGGGCATACAAAAGCCGAAACAGTGGACGAGTATTACCGCACAATAAACCACTTAAAAGGCTCACAGGACGCTAATAAGCAGTTAGAAAATATAATAAATGTTGAGGTGTTATGATGGGAACTATACCAAAAAGAGATGATACGATTTACAAAGAGATTGAAAGTTTTGAAGATTATGAGCTTACTCAATGTGTGGCTTATGAAATGGCAATTAGGAATAATGATACAGAACCTGTCAGTGTAGAAGAATATGAAATTAATCGGTATTCTTTAGAACAAGAACAAAGTTATAAACTATCAGATATAACCCTCTATGGGTTTTACACTTTAGCAACAAAAATTACTGATTTTTATCCAACTTATATCGATGATACTAAAAAAATTGCATTTAATATTTTTAAAGAAAAACCTGAGTTTCAGTATATGGATGAAAAACTTATAAAGCACATGTTTCATCAAGGTAAAAAAATTCATATTCAAAATATCGCTAATGATTTATCATACTTTATAAATAACTTTTTAATGAATGATAATAAGCAGTTTATGCCTCAAATTTTACCACTATTATATGGCAATATAAAAATAGATAGAACACATTTAATTGACATGATAAAGCACAGTAATCTTTCAAAACCATGCACTCTTCTAACATTTAGTCGTCCTGAAATAACACTACCTACATTAAAGAAGACATCTTTAGATATTAATCTTGGTTTACCATTAAATGAATTAATAGCACAAATAACAACCATAAAAAAGAATTACGATAAAGACATCACAATAGTAAAAAATCCTATTGAACTTGTAGGCGAAGAATTGCAAAAAGCCGATAATCTTGTATGTGATACTAAAGGAAAATGTTTTGATGCAAGAGAAACATTATCTAAACAACAAAAACTTGCAGATATGTTTTATATCTATGATTGTTTACAACATGGAGCTACTCAACGAAAGATACAGACTGAAATCTATAATTATTATGCTAACAAAGGTATAGAAACAAGAACAATGGATGCTAAGACACTAAAACGATACAAAGAGATAGCAATAGACTACATAGACAATATGCGATATAAAGAGTTAGCAACAGGCGTAAAAATGCCATAATGGGAATTTTACTTTTTAAAATTCCTATGCTTTTCAAAACTACCAATTCCCAGTAAAAAAACTTCTCATAATTCCGTATAAAACTCCTCAAATATCCATCATAATTACACTAACGAATTCGTAAATTCAAACAAGCCTTTGGAGTAGCTAACCGAAGCAAAAAGGATACTTTATGAGTATTTTATCAAGATGGCTCACGCCTGATGATGTGGCAAAACCAACAGATGAGGGTGGCTACGCAATAGCTAAACAGACACAAGCTAATTTAAGAATGCAAGGAAAGATACCTTACTCAAAATTGAGTAGTAGATTTATTCGCTATGACAGAGTAGAGCTTGATAAATGGCTGGAAAGTCATGCAGTTGTAAAGGTGGCATAAGATGAGCGAAGCATTACAAAAGAGTTCACACCTCATCACAATCTTAACGCTACTTCTCGAGGGTAAGAGACTATCTTCAAACGATATGTTTGCAAGCAATTCAAATCAATACTTTGTGCAGATTAAAAAGCAAGGCATAGAGTTAATAGAAGTTTGGAAAGCCAACGACACAAACAGAGGCAAGCACAAAGAGAGACGGCTACACCAGAGCATTGACAACATCAAACGGGCAGAAGCGTATCTTTGCAAGTTGTTAGGCAAAACAAATGCTCACGGGGCTGAGTCTTAGGTTTATATCTGATTTTGATAGTGAGTTGTGGGGATTGCCGCCACCAAGTGTGAAAAGGTGGCTTAATCGTTACGATGGTCAAAAAGTATTAGAGATATTATACCATTTCGAGCACAATCCGCAAAGCTGGAGAGAGTGGCAGCGTGTAGCTTCTATTAAGATTCAGATACGCAAAAAAGTACCTCATGTAGAGTTTTGTGAGTATGAGCCTAATGAGTACATACAGCGAACTTATACAGTAGCAGAGATGGGAACACACTTCCCGGAGTTTATTAAATTTCATAAGCCTCTTTATCCGACAGGTAAAAGTGAGTTTATGCGTTCATTGACAATTTATGCACAGAGACTTCATTATGAAGATCAGTTACATTATGAAGCACTTTTAGCAATGGCACTTCATTTCAATTCAAAGTGTGGATGTGGTTATTCATTTAGGGAGCTGAACAGGAAAGCCAGAGCAGTTATGGAACTCGATCGGAGCAAGTGGATAGTAAAGCTAAATGATGATGAACTCAAAGAAGCTCACGCAAGAGGTGGACTTATTACTGTCGCAAAAAAAAGAGAACGGTTTAATGCAAAAAGAGATGAAGCTGAAGAGCTGCGAAAGAGTGGAATGATACTGAAAGATATTGCCAGCAAATTAGAAGTATCAATCGCAACAGTTAAGAGATGGAAGTTACCTAAATACTAGATGACCTCTTTTATCTTCTCGCTCTTTTACTCTCTATTTTCTCTCTTCAGTAATGAGACTATGAAATATGTAGTTGCTGTGACCATATTGACAACAGCTAAAGATACCTTGCCTTGTTTAGGGAGTTGCAGAGGATATTTTTATCCTTATATTATGACAACAGCTAAAGATACCTTTTAGGTTAAGTTAAGAATAAAAAAGGACGAAATTATGACGGAAAAACTAACTTTAGCAGAAGAATTAAAAAATCTTCCAACAAAAATAAAATTTAGAATTCTTGATGCCATGCACAATGGCTATGAAGTTAAAAACCTTAGTGATTATGGAGTAAGTGCAGAAGATAGAGGAACTTTATCAAGGGTGGACATCATGCAGAAATATCCAATCTTCGATAATAATTTCATCATTGCAATATGTGAAGCAGTCAAAGCATTTGACGTGGAACAGATGGAAGAAGCTGCGGAAGAGTATAAGAG
>WFPU01000144.1 GCA_015487435.1 Sulfurimonas sp. | reverse complement strand
ATAAAAGTGATAGTAACTTTTTTTTAACAAAATCAAAAAAAGCAGACAAAATCTTCAAACATCTTTTGAAGAAAAAAATTTTAGTTAGGCGTTGTGAAAGTTTTGATTTTTTAAATAATAAATATCTCCGTTTTGCAGTAAAAAATACCAATATGCACAACAAACTAAAAAAGGCTTTTGATGATTTGTGTTAGTTTTTTGGCATATAGTATTGATAAAGTATTTGGTGAATTTAAATTTATAAAACACCCCATCATATATATTGGTGAATTGATTAGTTTTTTTGAAAGTAGATATTATAAAGACAGTATCTATAGAGGTTTTTTTCTTGTTTTATTTGTTCTTGGTGTTGTTGGTTTTATATCTTTTAGTCTAGCTTTTTTATTATATAGCATAAATGAAACCCTAAATATCATCATATCTTCCATCATAGCCTCTATGTTCTTAGCTCATAAAATGTTGTATGAATCTGTTAAAAATATTCTTACATGTGAAAACAAAAAAGAAGAGATCTCTAGGCTTGTAAGTAGAGATACAAAAGATATGAGTCAAAGCGATATATACAAAGCTTCAATAGAGACTTATGCTGAAAATTTGAGTGATGGAGTTATTGCACCATTTTTTTATCTTTTATTTTTTGGTCTTGAGGGAATAATTATATATAAAGCCATAAATACTATGGATTCTATGGTTGGATATAGAAATCAAAGGTATGAGAACTACGGCAAAATAGCCGCTTACTTAGATGATATTGCAAATTTCATCCCTTCACGAATAACTGCTGTACTTATTATGCTAATAAATAAACAAAAAAATATTTTTGCATTTTATAAAGATGGTAAAAAACATGACTCACCTAATGCAGGTCACCCAATAACAGCTATGGCCCTATCTATAAATAAAAAACTAGGTGGAGATACAATGTACTTTAAAAAATTAAAACAAAAACCTTTTTTTGGAAAGGGAAAAACAGAGATAACGAGTGATGACTTAAGAAAAGCGTTGTCTATAAAACCAAAAATAGATATTATTATATTATCTGCTTTAGCAGTAGCTTTTTTAATCAGTTAGGATACAATTTTATTATGGAAAATAGAAACTTTACACTAACTGCCGATAACTTAGAAAACCTAAAAAATTTTAGTGATATTTTAAAAAAAGACTATAGCACTATGATGAATGAAGCTCTTGAAGATTACTTTGAAAAAGAGCAAAAAAAACTCGTTGAGAAAAGCACAGGAGATGAAAACGCTATGACAAATTTAGACTTCGATGAGTTTTGGGATGATGTGGAGATTTGATATGTCAAATTGTCGTATTTATAAAATAACTATTTTATTTTTGATAAAATGATTTAAAATTACTCTTGGAGTGTTTCATGAATAACAAATCTCTTTCAACACAAGATGAACTTACAGAATTTTTACTATACACTACCCCAAATAGTGAAGTTAAAGTTGAGATTTTTGTAAATGATGAAACAGTATGGTTACCTCAAAAAAAGATGGCTGAACTTTTTGGAGTACAAAGACCTGCTATAACTAAACATCTTAAAAATATTTTTGATAGTGGAGAACTAGAAGAAAATTCAGTTAGTTCCATTTTGGAACATACTGCTAAAGATGGGAAAACGTACCAGACAAAGCACTATAATCTTGATGCAATACTTTCAGTTGGTTACCGCGTAAACTCAAGCCAAGCAACACAATTTAGAATCTGGGCTACAAAAATATTAAAAGAGTTTATCATCAAAGGTTTTGCTATGGATGATGAGAGGCTTAAAAATGGTCAGTATTTTGCTAAAGACTACTTCAAAGAGTTGCTGGAGCGTGTTCATTCTATCCGTACAAGTGAGCGAAGAATCTACCAACAAATTACCGATATATTTGCCGAATGTAGCATAGACTATGATTCAAAATCAGAAACTACAAAAACTTTTTACGCAACCATCCAAAACAGATTTCACTTTGCTATCAGCGGACAAACTGCGGCAGAAATTATTTATGAGAGTGCAGACAAAACAAAGCCTTACATGGGTTTACAAACTTTTAAAAATTCTCCAAATGGAAGGGTTCTAAAGTCAGATACAACTGTAGCAAAAAACTACCTCAGTGAAGAAGAGATAAAAAAACTTGAACGTGCAGTATCTGGCTACTTCGACTATATAGAGCGACTCATAGAAAAAAAACAACCCTAAATATGGAGCAAGTTGCCGAATCTGTAAACAGGTTTTAGAGTTCAATGAGTACAAAATTTTAGAAGGCAAGGGAAGCATCTCAAAATCACAAGCAGAATAAAAAGCTTATGAAGAATATGATGAGTTTAATAAAACTCAAAAAATAGAATCTGATTTTGATAAAGAGATGAAGAGGGTTTTAGGGGAATGATATGGAATTAGTTTATTTATGGGTTGAAGATTATAAAAATATTAAAAAACAAGGCTTTAATTTTTCGCCTAGGTTTGAGTGTACTTATGAAAATGAAAAAAGGGAGCATTGTAGTGAGGACTAAAGACGCTTTAGAGGAATGGATTTTATATATGCTTAATGGAGTTGAGCAGACTTCACTTGAAACAATTGCACTCATAGAGAATATAAGTACTCTTATGGATAAAACTAAAAATGAATTAAAAGAGAAACTTCCTAAAATTTATAATAAAGACCTTGTTGAAGTTTTATTTATGCACCCTTATACAAAGATAGGTTTTTTGATGAATAATTTAGGACTTCATAGAGATACAGCTTCTAAGTATCTGAGGGAACTAGAAGAAATTGAAATTTTAAAAAGTATAAAAATAGGAAGAAGTAAATTTTTTATAAATTTAGAGCTTTTTGATATATTGAAAACGGTATATAATTCGACATATACAAAAATATGCCGAAGAAAATCGATTACTTCGGTATATCAAATTAATATGCCGAAGAAATTAAAAAAATCTCGACATATAAAAGGCAAAATAATAAAATGAACTCACTAAGCATTTTCGGAACAAGCTCTGACGCTGGAAAGTCAACTCTCTCTTTTGCAATAACTTACCTGCTTCATAAACGAGGTATAAAAGTAGCCCCTTATAAAGCTCAAAATGTATCTAATAACTCTCAAGTTACTGATGATGGTGGTGAAGTTGCAATTCCTCAATATTTTGCAGCAGAATCAATTGGACTTAATACTACAACTGACATCAATCCTATACTTTTAAAATCTGGTGGAAAATCAAAAGCTCATATCATCATAAATGGTAAAAGTGCAGGAGACAAAGATGTTTGGTCTTATTATCGCGATATTAACACTCTAAAACCACATGCTAAAAATGCTTTTAAAAATTTACTTAAAAATTATGAATGTGTAGTTGCTGAGGGTGCTGGAAGTCCTGTTGAATTAAACTTGATGGATAAGGATTTGTCTAACATATATATAGCAAGTGAGTTTAACACTAAGATTATAATAGTCGCAGATATCCAAAGAGGTGGTGTTTTTGCTTCTATATATGGAGTTTATCATCTACTTCCGCCTAAACTTCGCCAAAATGTTATTGGTGTGATTGTAAACAAATTTCAAGGAGATATGTCTCTTTTTGATGATGGGGTAAATGTTATTGAGGAGCGATTTGGGATTGAAGTTTTGGGTGTAGTTCCGTTTAAACCATTTAATCTTGGTTTTGAAGATAGTGAATCCATCATGAATTATGTCCAAGATACTAGCAAGGCTATCATAAAAGTTGGTGTTATAAAACTTCCACATATTAGTAATTTTACTGACTTTGAACCGCTTGTATCAGATGAGCAAATAGAGCTTTGTTTCATCTCTAGCCCTAGCGAAATTTCATCATGTCAAGTTATTATTATACCAGGGAGTAAAAGAGTTATAGATGATATAACTTGGTTAAAAGAAAAAGGTTTTGAGCCATACTTAAGATCAAAAGAAAAAACTATTGTAGCAATTTGTGGTGGTTATGAGATGATGTTTGAGAATATTTTAGACCCTTTTAAAGTTGAATCTGAACAAAAAAAGACAAAAGGTTTTGCACGATTTAAAAACAATGTTATATTTGAGAAAGAAAAGATAGTAAAAAAAGGGTGCTACAACCTTTTTGGAATTATGGTAGATGGTTATGAAATTCATAATGGTGTGGCAAAAAAACGTGCCAAAAGTAAAAAAAACCTTTATGGGACTTTTGTTCATGGACTTTTTGATAGTGATGATTTAAGATATAAAATATTTTCTAAAATAGATAAAAGATATAATGGATATAATTTCAAAAAATTCAAAGAAAAATCTATTAAAAGTTTTACCTCGCATATAGATAAACATATAAATATGGATTATATTTTAAGGGCTTTAGATGAATAAAAAAACACTATTTATTGGTGGTATTAAAAGTGGAAAATCTATAAACGCTCAAAATTATATACTTAAAAACTCAACTTCTAAACCCATCTATTTAGCTACAACAGAGTTTATAGATGAAGAGATGAAAACGCGGATAGATGAGCATAAACTAAATCGTAAAAATGATTTTATAACTATAGAAGAGCCACTAAAATTATATGAAAAAATACTAACAACTAATAGCTCTGTTATAATTGAGTGTGTTAGTATGTGGATTAACAATATGCTTTATCATAAATATAGTTTTGAAAATATGGCAAATGAATTAAACAAAATCATGAAGCTTGATAAATTTATTGTTTTTATTTTAAATGATGTTGGAAGTGGTGTAATTGCTGATAATCGACTCTCCCGTGAGTTTGTAGACATTAGTGGAAAACTCTCACAACTTATAGCCTCAAATTGTGATGAAGTTTATCATACCATCGCTGGAATTAGTACAAAAATAAAATGAAAATACTAAAAGGTTTTGCACTAGCTGTATCGTTGCTCACAATAATTCCATTTTTTAAAGTGCATGATTTTTACAAAGGGATTAATGGTTATGCTGTTATGTTTTACCCTCTTGTTGGTTTCTTTATTGGTTTGATTTTGTACGGTATTTGGCTTTTTCTTAATCCTTACATGCCAAGTTTTCATCTTGGCATATTGATATTTGCATTATGGGTACTGATAACTGGTGCTCTGCATCTTGATGGGTTAAGCGATACTTGTGATGGTTTATTTGTGCATAAAGATAAAGCACTTGAAGTTATGAAAGACCCACATACTGGTGGGATGGGGATGATTTTTACTGTTACTTTTTTAATTTTAAAAGCCTCATCCCTTGCTTACTTTGAAGCTTTATACTTACTCCCTGTTATACTTATGCTCTCACGATTTAACGCTGTTGTTGCAATATATCTTTACCCATATATTGGTGGTGGTATTGCATCGTTGGCAAAAGAGGAGTTACAACTATCTCAAGTTTTGATAGCATTTTTATATGTATTTATCATTAGTTTATTGATTTCAAATTTAAGTTTAGTTGTTTTTTCTTTATTTATACTATTTATCTTAAAACTATTTTTCATTAAACGATATAATGGCTTCTCTGGAGATATCTATGGCTTTGTCATAGAGATTACCGAACTTATTTTACTAAATATTATCATTATAGGACTTTTATGAACATAACACTTATCCGACACGCAGAGGTTGAAGAGAAATACATTGGATGCTTTAACGGGCATATAGATATAGACCTTTCAAAACAAGGAAGAACAGAAGCAAAAAATCTAGCAAATACATTTTATCATGATGAATTTGATGGCGTTTTTTGTTCTGATTTGATTAGATGCAAAAACACTCTAAAATATTTTAAACAATCTAAAGATGCCGTATATTCTGAGCTCTTACGAGAAAAATCATTAGGCGAACATGAGGGTAAAAAATTTGAAGAGTTAGGTATAAAGTACGAAAACTTTGGTCAATTTATAAACTCACTTGATGGTGAGAGGTTTGATGATTTTGTCTCAAGAGTGAAAGATTATTTTTACGACTATCTACCATCATTAGGAAAAGAAAATATTTTAGTAGTTACACATGCTGGTGTTATTCGAACTCTTTTATGCTTCTATGAAAATATTACGATAGAAGAAGCATTTAGTAAAAACATAGAATATGGATCAATCACGGTGATGAAAATATGAAAACATACAATATATTTACAAACGAGATAGACTCTCTTCCTGATGGAAAAGCTGATTTTTTACTTGCTGCTAGTGTTACAAAAACATGTGAAATAGAGGGGATTACACAAGCTGGAATCCCTGGTAAAATTCCACTAACTCCAACTTTAGATGCTGAGTTTATAAGTACGGGCAGGGTTTATTCAATGGGTGAGCTTGCAGAGACTCCAAAAGGGGTTCCAACACCTGCTTTAATTACAAAAGCTGTCCATGATTTATCTGCTTTTTCAACTATTGAGATTTTAGATTTAGGGCTTGAAGTAAAACCACAATATACACAACTTCATAATTTTGATATCTTGCCTTCAAACTCTATAGCTGAAAATGCAAATATAGACGCTAAAGAAGTGTTTGCAAAAGGTATGGAGTTTGGGAAATCTTACGAGCTAAAAGGCTCATATCTAATTTTAGCAGAAAGCACTCCAAGCGGGACAACAACTGCAACTGCAACTGCTCTGTCCCTTGGATATGATTTAAAAAATGACTTTTCATCTAGCTTTTTAAATTCTCCTGAGACAATAAAAAATGAAACTCTAAAAAAAGCACTTTCTCTCATAAACGATGATATGAGTAACTTTGAAAAATTAGGAGTTGTTAGTGATAATATGCTTTTATTTTGTGCTGGATTTTTACTAGAGGCATCAAGGAGATTTCATGTTGTTTTAGCTGGTGGAACTCAAATGGCAGCTTGCTTGTTGGTAGCTGATAAATTAAAAGAAGATGTGCTTATGAGAATTAAACACGACAATATTACACTAGCCACTACAGCATGGGTAGCTAAAGATGAAAACTCAAATATACAAAATATTTTATCAAAACTAAGTTATACACCACACGCAATATATACAGATTTTTCTTTTGCAGATGCTGAGATACCTGTACTTAAAAAATATGACGAAGGTGAAGCTAAAGAGGGAGTTGGAGCAGGGGCTGCTTTAGCTTATGCAGTAGTAAATAAAAAAACAAATGAAGAGATTCTAAAATCTATAGAGCTTTTGATATACTCTATGTAATATATGAATTTTTTTCATCCTGAACTTGAACTTTCGTCATTCCGTGCTTGACACGGAATCTAGTTAATCCTTAATTTAATGTCAGTGCCTCAGGAAAAGTGT
>WFPU01000143.1 GCA_015487435.1 Sulfurimonas sp. | reverse complement strand
TCAAACTTATTGACAGGAACATCACTGTTGTCGTAGTAAAATTTACTATCTACTAACTGATACTTTGATGCCATACTTTTCTCTAATGGATTGTGCTTTTTTGATAACTGAATTATTTGGAGTAGAATAACCTTCTATTGCTTGTGAGATAGTTACAATTTTAGAGATGATTTTTTTATTGACAGGATTTTTACTCATTTTTATATACTCCATGTTTAATGTGTATTATATCAAAAATAATATTGTTTGTTGTAAATGTAGTAGATTGAGATAAGTGGTGGACCCTCAGGGATTCGAACCCTGGGAGGTATGACCCTCGCCGGTTTTCAAGACTTGTGTTTTATGTTTCCTTAAGCTTCTTTTTGATTGAAAAACCCCTATTTTTAGGGGCATAACTTCTTTTTAATTCTTTTCATAGTATTATTAATTTCATAAAAAGTGGGAACCAAAGGGGGAACCAAGGTGGGAACCAAAATAAAGATAATGTTGAAAAAAAATTAAAGGCAAAATTATAGATATGTATTCTAATACATATTATTTTAAGATATAATTGTATTATAAGACATTTTAAGGATAAGAGTATGTTAGAAGAATTATTTATTAAAAGTAGAGACTTTATTAATATCAATACGCAAGAATACAAAAGATATTTTATCAAAACCAAAAAACTAGAGCATCGATTATCTATTATTGTTGGTTCGAGGGGAATTGGTAAAACGACGACAGTAGCACAATATATAAATGAAAACTACACAGGCAATAAAGCCTTATATGTGAACCTCGATGATATTGAGAACACTTCAAAATATACTATGACTCAAATTGCTGAAGAGTTTGTACTTAATGGTGGAAAACTTCTTTGTTTCGATGAGATACATAAGTATGCCAACTGGTCGGCAGAACTCAAAAATATCTACGATAGATTTGATAAACTTAAAATTATTGCAACTGGAAGTTCTGCTCTACAGATAAACAGAGGAAGTCATGACTTAAGTAGACGAGCTATCGTATATACTATGGTGGGAATGAGTTTTAGAGAATTTTTAGAGTTGCATTATGGCTACAGTTTTAAAGCAATTACTTTTGAAGATGTTCTCTCTAAGCATATTGAGATTGCAACAACTATTAAAAATGAGATTGAGAAAAGAGATCAAAAGATAATCCCTCTTTTTAAAGAGTACCTCAAACATGGTTATTATCCCTATTTCCTATCAATGCCTAATGAGGTATTGTTTTTTCAAACTCTACAACAAAACATCAATGTCTCTATAGAGAGTGACCTGCTTAACATCTATCCTAAAATGAGTGGTAATAGCATCAAGAAGATAAAAATGCTTCTCTCTGTAATAATTAAAAGTGTCCCATTTGAGCCAACAATGAGTGAGCTAAAAAAAGCGGCAGATATTAAAGATGATAGAACACTCAAAGATTATCTCTCAAAACTTGATGATGCAGGGCTTATAAAACTTCTTATGCAAAACTCTTTAAGTATGAAAGCATTTGATAAACCTGAAAAGATTTTTTTAGCAAATCCAAACCTGATGTATACAAGAGAGCCAAATATAGGTAATCTAAGAGAAACATTTTTTGTAAATCAACTTGATAACTATTATAAAAACAAACAATCTTTCAATGACGGGGGTGTCTTTGCAAGTAAACAGGGTGATTTTTATTGTGAAGAGAAGTACACCTTTGAAGTGGGTGGAAAAGGCAAAGGCTTTAGCCAGATTAAAGATATAGAAAATTCATATGTTGCAAGTGATGATTTAGAAGTGGGTATTGGTAATAAAATTGCCCTTTGGATGTTTGGGTTTTTATACTAGTTAGAGTTAGAAGGATAATATTATGGCACATGCTAATTCGTTTAAGAAAAAATTTGTTCATAAAGTAGAAACTGGACTTACTGCTAATGACGACTACACTCAATTTAGACTTCGATTTAAATTAGAGGATAAAGAGTACACAAAAACCTTTAATATTAAAGCAAGTTTTAGTTTGCGTGATAGAAAAAGGTTGGCTCGTAGAGAAGCCGATGAATATCGAGACAGCATACATGAGTCTTTGTTAAATCCTTTTAATGCAGAAACAAAAGTTGATAAAATTGCAGAGATGTATTTTGCGAAGAAGTGTACACCCTCTTCATGGACACGTGACAGACAAAATATGTACAAGAACTATATCCAGCCTGTAATCGGGAAAAAAGCTGTAAGTAAAGTCATAGAGCATCATATTTTAACTATTGTTGATAATATGAGAAAAGGTGGTAGAACCAAGCAAAATGAAAAAGGCAATTCTCATCGTAATATTGTGAAGTGTTTGAAACAAGTTCTAAAACCAATTTTAACTTATGCTATGGTTAATGGAGCGATAGATAGACTGCCACCTGTTGATATGCCAAAAAAAGAGACTGCTAGTAAAAAGTTTGTTGAAAAACCTATAGATAAATTGAAGTTGTTACACCATACAATTATGGAGCTTTACAAAGATGAACCTTTTTACCGTGCATTATTTTTATTTGCTCTTTTTGGGAGACGATGGAATGAGATTCGTACGTTAGAGTGGCAACATATAGATTTTCAAGCGAATACATATGTTGTGGTAGCAGAGCATAATAAAATTGGCATAGATCAATATTATGATATACCTTTGGTAATTCGAGATGCCTTGCTTGAAATCAAAGATATGAGTAGTCATGCGCTGGTATTTCCTTCTCCTACTACTGGAAAAGAGTTGTCATCACCTAGATGGCAATTAGAAAAAATAAAGAAGGCAACAGGAATAGAAGAATTGACTATGCATTATTTTAGACATATACTTGTTTCTGCTCTTGGAAGTGCTGGGGTATCTGCACAAATATTGTCAGCTTCTTTAGGGCATCAACATAGTGGAACAGTTACATCGTATTATCAAACGGTTGATCACCTTTCTCATAGTCAAAGTGCAAATGAAGGAGTTTTAAAACTTACTAATGAAGATAACTAATAAGAATTTAAAAGAAATAATATTATCATTAGATGATAACAAGGAATATATGTGGATGATTTAGAAAACTTGCTCAATTTACATGGGGAAGTGTTTCCGATGGATAATGGCTATTGGGTTAAGTTTGAAGCTTATCAAGTAGAGCCTACAGCCTCAATACCGCATGGTATTAGATACTCTTTGACTCTGCATAATAGCAGAAATCAAAGAGTTATAGGTTATGACAATGCGCATAGTTTTAAGTCATCTAAAAAATATGGAGCAAGAAAAAAATCGTATGACCATATTCACAAGCATATGGATATAGTTGCTTATGAGTTTGAGTCAGCCTCACAACTAATGGAAGATTTTTGGAAAAGTGTTGATTATTATATGGAGAATAACTAATGAAAATGAAAACAATAAGAGTTGGTATTATGTCAAAAGAGCAATATAAACAGCGTACAATAGAGATAGCGAAAGGACTTTATAAGCCGAGAAAAGATGAGCCGAAAATTTGGTTTGAATCTGTTAAATCTATGGCTCAAATACTTTCTAATGAGAATCAAAAGCTACTGCAAGTTATACTCAATAATAACCCCCAGTCTCTTAAAGAACTAGAAGAACTTACTGGTAGAGCAAAATCAAATTTATCTCGTACACTTAAGACATTAGAAAGATATGGGATTGTGAAATTACATAAAGAAAAAAATGCACTGGTTCCTGAAGTTAAAGCTACGCATTTCAAAGTTGAATTTGGACCTGAAGCGGCATAACTATAGGAGGCACTTACACAGTTTATACAGGCTAGTCTTATCTAATATATACAATTCATTGCCTTTGTGCTGTGTAATCTCATCTAAAATATCATATTAAAAATCACTATTTAGTGTATAGATACAAGGCTTCTTTAAAATAAAATCACTAACCCAAGAACTTGTATATGCTCCACAATTTTTAAATAAAATTTTATCATTAATTTTTAAAAGTAGTTTATGATTTGATAGATATAATCTATCACTTTCCATGCAAGACATTCCGACAATATAATTTTCTTTTTGATTCTTTGTTTGTTTTTCTTTTATAAAATCTGCATCAAAAGAATTGACTTTAGATTTTATATTTAAATGTAATTTGCTACCATCACATAAAAAAAAGTTGGCTTTTTTTGTCTTCTTTATATCTACTATTGTAGTTAAATAATCATAGCAAGAGTTTATTAATCCATAACCTGGTTCTATAATAACTTTAATATTTTTATCAAATTTTTTATAGCTATTAATAGCTTTTATATAATCATTAAAAGTAAATTGCGAATTATTAAAACAATCAAATCCTCCACCAATATCTATATAGTCTAATTTAAGTTTATTTTTTTTTGCAAATTTTAATAATTCTTGAGTTACAACTTTAAATTTTTCTGGTATTCTTTCTAACTGCGATACATGATAATGTAAACCAACAACTTTTATATTTTTATGTTGTTCCATATCTTT
>WFPU01000142.1 GCA_015487435.1 Sulfurimonas sp. | reverse complement strand
ATAGATGATGATATTTTTACAGATATAATAACCTCAAAAAATAGATAGATAACAAAATAAACCATTTATATTAATTCCATAACTTTATCGAAAATATTTTTTACATTAACTTCTGTTTTTTCTTTTGTTTTTCTGTCAAATATCTCAACAATTCCATTTGATAGTTCTTTACCAATTATAACAGTATATGGAAAACCAATCAACTCAGCATCTTTCATTTTAAAGCCAAATCTATCTTTTCTATCATCAATTATAACCTCAACATTAGCCTCTAGCAATTGTGAATATAATAATTCCCCTACTTCCATTTGGTTATTATCTTTGATATTTGAAATCATAATGTTTACCATGTATGGAGCAGTCTCTTTTGTCCAGATACAGCCATTTTCATCATGGTGCTGTTCAATAACTGCAGCAACTAAACGACTTACACCCATACCGTATGTACCCATTATAAATGGCTGTGCTTTACCATTTTCATCTAAATACTCAGCTTTTAGAGCTTTTGAGTATGTAGTCCCAAGTTTAAAGATGTGTCCAACTTCGATGCCTTTAGTTAAAGAAAGTTTACCATCACAATGTGGACAATTATCATCGCTCTTAATCTCTTTAATATCTGTTATGCTTGTTGCATCAAAATCTTCAGGTAACTCATCTAAATTCATAAAAACTTCAATATTTGCACCATACTCACATTTATCACAAATGGCAAGATTATCTTCTCCGCTTTGTGCGATAACCATAATCTCTTTTGAACCACTTCCACCAATAGCACCACTATCAGCTTCAACTACACGAAAATCAAGTCCTAAACGAGTTATGATTTTTTTATAAGCATCTTCTAGTGCATTAAACTCTCTCTCTAGATCATCCTCAGATGCATGAAAGCTATATCCATCTTTCATAATAAATTCTCGTCCACGCATTAAACCATATCTAGGTCTAACTTCATCACGAAATTTAGTTTTGATTTGGTAAAGATTCAAAGGTAGATTTTTATAACTTGTCACGCGGTTACGAACTAAATCAACCATCATCTCTTCATGTGTTGGTCCAAGAACAAACAGCTTCTCTTTTCTATCATAAAATCTTAAAAGTTCTTTTCCAAACTTATCTATTCTTCCACTCTCAATCCATAAATCTGCTGGAGCTACAAATGAAAGCTCAACCTCTTGAGCACCTACATTTGCCATCTCATCATGAATAACATTTTCTATCTTACGAATTACTTTTTTTGCAAGAGGCATATAGGAATAAAGTCCTGCTGCTACTTGAGATATAAATCCAGCGCGAGATAAAAATATATGACTTGCTAAGAGCGCATCTGATGGGGCTTCTTTAGATGTTGGGATAAATGCTTTTGTTCTTCTCATTATTTGTCTCCTTTTTCAAAGAAGTGAATTCTTTGATAAATTCCTCTCACTAAAGCTACGCCTATCGGCGAGAATTTATTTTTCATTTAATTTTTACCTCTAAATCTATTCACTATTTATCTCCTTTTTCAAAGAAGTGAATTCTTTGATAAATTCCTCTAACTGAAGCTACGCATATTGGCGAGAAATTATTTTTCATTTAACTTTTCTCCTTTAAATCTATCTGGAATACTATCATTTTCATTACTTGCTAACATCTGCATCATACCTGAGATACTATCAGCTTTTGGCTCATGAGTAACTTCTCTCATTTTTTTAGTCATATCATGAAGAAATCTTTTTAAAGTTTGCTCAGCTAATTTTTTGACCTCTTGTTCATATTTTTTAGGTATATAACCATTATTTATAGCTCTACTAGCTTCTATTTCAGCAGATTTATAAGCTTTTATATATATATCTTTTATCATTGGTTCAATATTTAAAGTATCTAACCATTCAAAAAAATCAACAACACTACGACCAACTATTCCATGAGCTTTTCTAGCTTCATCTTCACGAAGACCTTTATTCTCATTAACAATTGATTTTAAATCATCAACTACATAAAGATTAACTTTATTATCATTTGAATAGCTAATATCTCTAGGTACTGCTAAATCAAACCAATATCTATCAAAATCACAAGGCTTAATAATTTCATCTGTAATGATTGGAGTATTTGAAGAGGTAGCTGTAAAGATAATTTCAAACTCATTAACTACATTTGCAAGTTCTGAAAAATCTAAAACTTTTGCTTCACATACTTTTGCTAAATCTTCAGCTTTATGTCTAGTTCGGTTTGTAATATATACATCAGCTCCACTTGATACCATGTGTTTAGCAGTTATCTCACTCATCTCTCCAACACCTATGATAAGTGTTTTTCTTTTCTCCAAGCAACATAAAACAGATTTTAGTTTTGATACAGCTACACTAGCAATTGAGACTGGTTTTGAACTTATATCTGTGACATTTCTAACTTTTGCTGCACATTTAAATGCAGCTCGCATTGCACGAGCTATTTTTGAGTTACAATGACCTTTATCGTGAGAGAATCTAAAAGCATCTTTTAGTTGTCCAGCTATTTGTGTTTCACCAACTATCATAGAGTCTAATGATGAAGCTACGCTAAAAAGATGGTGAATTGCACTACTATCATCATAAATATCTGCTCGATCTTCTAACTCCCCAATAGACATACCCGCTCTCTCACTCAACATTGTAAATATATGTTTTTTTGCAACCGCTATATTATTACAACTACAAAAAATTTCCATCCTATTACAAGTTGAGATTAGGATTGTTTCATTTATTGCTTCACTATTGTTTAATCTAACCAAACAACCATCTTTACTTAGTTCATTTGGATATGTTAACTTTTCTCTTACTTCTAGTGGAGCATTTTTATGTGAAAAACTTACTATTAAATAATGCATTAAAAACTTCTTTTTATCATGGTATCTAGAATTAAAACTAACTCTTCATCATCAATCATCACTTTTTTTGCTTCATCTGATAACTTTAGTGCTAATTCAAAAGATTTTTCAATTGTTTTATGTTGGTTCATTTTTTCTCTTATCCACATGCTATCTTCTTCACTTAACTCTTTTGCATGTATACTTTTTAATTTTTCTTTATCTTCATCACTTAAAAGTTTGTAAAGATAGATATATGGTAATGTACATTTACCTTCTACGTAATCATTTAAAGCTGGTTTTCCTAGTGTTTTTGAATCTTGAGTGATATCTAGTATGTCATCAATAATTTGAAAAGATAGACCTAAATTTCTTCCATATATAGCATGTATCTCGGCATTTTTACCTGCTAAGATTGCACTTGAACGTGCAGCTGCTTCTATAAGAGTTGCAGTTTTAAGGTAAAGCATATCAAGATATTTTTCTTCATCATCATTAAAATTCTCAGCCATCTTAACATCTAACATCTCCCCTTTGCTAAGAGAAGTTACAGATGATGCAATTGTTTTAGCTATCTCTTTATCAAAATCAACTAATTCAGTAAAAGCTTTTGAATATAAAATATCTCCGAGCATTACAGATATTTTACTTCCCTCGGTTGCATTTACACTTCTCACACCTCGTCTAGTTTGTGCTTCGTCAATAACATCATCGTGTAATAAACTAGCAGCGTGAATAAGTTCAACTACAGCAGCTAACTTTGGTGCAGATTTATGATTTGGTGCTATTTTTAAAATAAGTTTAGCTCGTAATCTTTTGCCACCACTTAATGATTTAAATAGATTTGTAACTTCATCATATTCACATTCATCTATTAGTCTTGCTATCTCTGCTTCTACTCTTTGCATCTAACCTCTTTATTCTTTTTAATTAGTGTAAATTTACTAAATTTCTTGCATAACCTAGATTCTAAATCAAGTTCAGAATGACGAAAATTCGAGTACGTCGTCATTCCATGCTTGATACGGAATCTATTTTTTGAGGTTATGAAAGAAGTTTACTC
>WFPU01000141.1 GCA_015487435.1 Sulfurimonas sp. | reverse complement strand
TGTTGAAGATGTTACATCCATAATAAAGCCTTTTCATTAATATTCTCAATTATAATAGTTATTTCTTTTAACCTTTATTAAAATTTTATGTTAAAATCTTTTTATGAATTTAATATATAAAAAAGCAGTTTGTATCATGAGTGGTGGTATGGACTCAACTCTTAGTGCTTATATGATGAAAAATGATGGTTATGACATAATTGGTATCCATTTTAATTACAATCAAAGAACACAAGAAAAAGAGCTGGAATGTTTTAATAATATATGTGATGAATTAGATGTAAAAGAGCGTTATATACTAGATTTAGATTTTTTTGAAAAATTAGGGGCTTCGGCATTAACAGATAAAACTATAGATGTTCCAACATCTGGGATAGAAAAGGGTGTGCCTGTGACTTATGTGCCTTTTAGAAATGGCATATTTTTAAGTATGGCAGCTGCTATTGCTGAAAAAGAGAGTGCCGAGGTTATCAGTATTGGTGTAGTTGAAGAAGACAGCAGTGGTTATCCAGATTGTAGAGATTCCTATATAAAAAGTATGCAACAAAGCATCAATCTTGGAACAAAAGATGAAACAAAAATCGAGATTCATATGCCACTTGTTAAGTTACAAAAATCTCAAATAGTTCAAAAAGCTATAGAATTAAAAGTCCCTCTTCATCTAACTTGGAGTTGTTATAAAGATGAAAACGCAGCGTGTGGGCTTTGTGATAGTTGTAGACTTAGACTAAATGGTTTCAAATTAGCAGGAATAAACGATCCAATACCTTACAAATAATATAAAATTTGATGAATTAAATATAACTCATATATGTAAACCAAAACTAAAAAACACTTACATTAGCGTCACTAAAGAGGGTGTTATTTTAAAAACACCAAAGGTGTCACAAAGATATATAAATAAATTATTAGAAGAAAAACAACATTGGATAAGAAAAAAAATTATTCAGTTAGATAATAAAATCATGGTTAATAAAGAAATTTTAGATGTTAATGAAGCAAAAGACTACTTAAGACAAAGGGTAGAAATATATTCAAAAAAAATGAATTTACCATTTTTAGAACTAAAATTTAGAAGAATGAAAAGAAGATGGGGCAGTTGTAGTTCAAATAAAATCATCACTCTAAATCTGTATCTATACAACACACCACAAGAACAAATTGATTATGTGATAATCCATGAATTAGCCCATTTAAAACATATGAATCACTCTAAAAAGTTTCATAACTTAGTAGAAGAATATTTTCCTAATTTTAAGGAGATGCAGTCAGATTTTCATCTTCTTTGATGTTTTAAATCAATGCAGATTGAGACCGTCTTTTATAACTGCTATGTTAGATAGTGATAAGTTTAAAATAATGGAGATTGCTGCTATAGTTGGTCATACATCACTGCAAGTGTTGAAACGAATATTGATTTGTTCGGGCATAGTAGATAAAACGAAAATGTGAAAAACGCTTGAAAGCTTTATAGATAGTGGTGGGTTCGCCGTGACTCGAACACGGGACCACTCCGTTATGAGCGGAGGGCTCTAACCAACTGAGCTACGAACCCACTTTGTAGGGCGACATTATAGCGAGTGAGAACTTAACTTTTCTTTACATCCTTCGCGCTATAGTTCATATCTGCTATACTTTCTAAAAATACTGTCGCGTACGAGCCTTTTGGTAGGGTAAAAGTTATATTTAACATTGTTTGCTTTTTGATATATTTGCACTCTATATTTTGTGGATAAATAAGCGCTTCTCTTCTATAGCCTTTTGCTTGTAAAAACTCATCATCATATTTTTCCTCTATTTTAAGTGCTTCATCTCTTGCACGAAAAGCATCACGACCACATAAAAGTCCAGTTGGAATAAGTTTTTTTGATTCAAAATCTTTTGTAGGTTTGATTTTTGGAGTTATTAATTTACCGGTTTTATCAATATATATATCTCCATCCAAAATTAAATATTTAGACCCATTATCTTTATGAGAAAGTTCCACTCTTTCACGAAGCCAGTTATTAAAAAATTCACTTTGATAGATTGATATTAAAAAGTTTTTTACTTTGTTATCTTCTATAAATATCTCACCACTTAACATATCTTTGGCTTGTTTAAAACTATCACTATCTCGACCAAATCTTTGATATCCAAAATAGTTTGGCAGACCATTTTTAGAAATTTTTCTTGCACATTTTTCAAGTCTACCTGCATCAATATTATCTAATTCAAAAAGATTTATGCTAAATCTATTTCCTGCTAAATCACCCATCCTTATAGATTTAGAATGACGAGTTATACTTAAAATCTTAATTTGTGGATGTCTGAATTGTTTCATCATTTTTTCATACGATGATTCAACTGAAATATATTGTGTAGTAGTTGCATTTTTGTCTTTTAAACCAGCATAACCTATCTTTTGAGCGGGAACTCCTAGATATTCTGAAAATACAGCTATCATATCCCATGTTGTCATATCAGTTTTTTTTACATGAAGAATTAAAAAGTTACCCTTACCTTTAAACTCGATATTTGGAACTTCATCAACGATAAAATCATCTCTATTTTGGTAAAACTTAAATCTTATATCGCCTACGCTGTCTAAATATATTCTTTTTCTCAAAAAATTTCCTTATAGTGCTAAAATTTCTAATTGTTTTAAAGCGACTGCTATATCTTTTTTAATCGCTTGTTTTAATTCAGGTAATGAATCAAATTTTTTATTATCTCTAATAAAAGAAATAAAACTAATACTTGCTTTTTTATTACATACTACTTCACCATCAAGTATATGTGATTCTAGTGCAAAACTTCCATCAGTAGTTACACGATGACCTACAAATGAAACTGATGGATGGTAATGTTCTTCATCATCTATTCTTGTTAAAGTAACATATACGCCCTCTTTTGGTGTTAAAAATTTGTTTGCCGAAATGTTAATGGTAGCCACAAGTTCTTTTTTACCAATACCTTGCCCCTTTTCAATTAACCCTCTAATAGTATAGTTATGTCCTAAAAATGCATTAGCACCTTTTATATCTCCGATAGACAGTTTAGCACGAATCTTATGAGAATGGATAGAATCTCCATCTAAAGAAATTTCATCAATGACTTTTACCTCTCCATTAAAAAGTGTTTTTAAATCATCAAAACTATACTTACGGTTTTTTCCAAAATGAAAGTCATATCCAACTATTATTTTTTTAAGTTTATTAAATTTGTTCTTTAAAAACTTTATAAATTCTTTTGCGTCTAAATGACGAATATTATCTAATTCTAAATATAAAATAGGATACTTAGTAAAATGTCCACGCTCTTGTTTTGGAGTTAAATTCGCATAACCAGTCTCAATCACTACTATACAACCATCCTCCCCAAGTTCATTAAAAAGAGCCTGATGCCCTAAATGCATACCATCAAAACCACCAATTGCTATTGCTGTTACATCATTAGTATCCAAAAAATCAGCTTCTGCCACTTCACTCTCAAATTTTGGTGCTACTTTAAGTTCTTTCATAAATTACCTTCATATATTTCTATTATATACAAATAGTAGCTTGATGTCAAAATATTATATTTAGACAAGTCTCTTTTATAAAATTGCAAGAATCAAAAAGTGAAAAAGTTAAGTTAAGCGTTAAATGTACATAAATTGGGATAATAAGATTATTATAACAACTAGTGAAAAAGGGAATAAGTGACTTTTAAATACCCATGGTTGTATGCCAAAAAGTTTTTGGTTTACACCTCGAAGTCCAAGCCATAAACCTAAAAAAGCTTTTATGCTTAAAACTATTTGAAAATATGTAAGTCCATCTTCGCCGATTTGACCAAAAGTTTGAATAAACAAATATATTCCAGATGCTACAGCTACCATTAATGAATATGGTACTACTTTTCTTACATGTATCATTATTGCTTCACGAGCTTTTTTAGCTTCATCATCGTCTAAATTTTGTTTCATCTTACTTAAAAACAATACATCAACAAATAAAAATCCACCATATATAAATACAGAAAATATGTGTATAGTAT
>WFPU01000140.1 GCA_015487435.1 Sulfurimonas sp. | reverse complement strand
AGTTTAGGGTGACATTGACTTCGTCATTCTGGGCTTGATTCAAAATCTAATAGCTAATTAATCAGAGAGTTTAATTAAAATAATAATTTCATAAATTGTACTAAAAAGCATCTTAATAAGTCTTTTTATAGCAAGCTTTAAATACTTTATTAGTTATAATATAGTAGAATTCGCACAAATAGGACAGCTGGCCGAGTGGTCGAAGGCGCTCGCCTGGAACGCGGGTATAGGGTAACCTATCTAGGGTTCGAATCCCTAGCTGTCCACCAGAAATAAGGCAATTAAAATGAGTAGCAACTTAAAAATGACAATTCTTACCCTAGTAATAATGCTAGGCGTAACACTTATATCTTTAATGACAACAGATATGGAAAAAAAAGTAGAAGTTAGTGAACCTCACTCTATTCAAGTAGATGCACCAAAGGCTGATAGCAATAGTTCACAAGCTAAATAGGAAATTAATATAGATGGATATATCCTTACTTATAAAAACAGTAGCTGGGTTAATAGTAGTTCTTGGTATATTGATTTTTTTATTATTATTACCAAAAAAAGAAAAAGATAGCAAAAAAGTATCATCTGCAAAAAAATCAAAAAAATCAAAAATCAAAACAGATTTAGATTCATTAAGATATATAATTAGAAATCGAATCTCATCAAACAAACAATTAGGTGAAGCTCTTGATTTAATCATTAAACATCATGGTAATATTCCAGATAAGTTAGGGATTAGAGTAAACCCACAATTTGATAAATATATGGAGGTTCTTGTGACCTTATGTAGACATCCAAATGCCTCTAAAGATATTATAATAAAATTTGATAAAGAGTTAGCTAAGTTAAACCCTGATTATAAATCAGAAATAAATGATGCTATAACAAAAGGTCTTAACTCTAGGCTATAACAATTGAGACCTCTGATTAATTATAAGTTAGATTCCAAGTCAAGCTTGGAATGACGATAGTTGCGTCATTCTGGACTTGATCCAGAATCTAATAGCTAATTAATCAGAGAGTTCAATTTAATTAAAATAGATAGTGATATCTGTTCCAACATCAACTTGTGAGGTTATCTCTATTTTATAATTATATTTTTTTATAATTCCATCTACTATATTTAAGCCAACACCAAATCCACCAGCGTAAGAGTTTGCTCGCGAAAATCTTTTAAAAATAGTATTTAATTTTTCTTTTTTTATCCCTATCCCTTCATCTTTTATGCTAAATTTATCTTGCGATATCTCTATAGATATACTACTATTTGGATGGGAATATTTTATTGCATTACTAAGTAGATTGTTTATAAGCATTTTAGCTTTTGTTGGAGTTATACGTAGTTGACAAGAATTTTTATTAAACAATAAAGAGATGTTTTTTTTCTCTAAGAGCTCATTAAAATATTTTATAGATTCTTGTACTACATCATCAAACATAATATTTTCATCTTCCTCTTTAGATTCAAAACTTAGATAACTTAGAGATGAATATATCTCATATAATTGTTTTGTACTTATTGATATGTTTTGTATGATTTTTTCATCATACGATTTTTTATTTTTTGCCCTTGAAGTACTCATCATTAAAGCAGTTATTGGAGTATTTAATTCATGAGTAGTATCTTTTACAAACTCCTCCACCTCTTTAATTTTATTTTTTATTGGTTTTAAAAACATCTTAGCAAGAACAACAGAGATAACTATAATAAACATAGCGATAATAGTAGTTACTAAAAATATTTTCTCTCTAATTTTTTTTAGTGCATATGCACATTCCGCACTTTGAACAACTACATAGGAAACTCCGAGATGATTTGCTGTCCCTTGAGAGATAACTGTAAGGATATTATCTTTCATGTAAAAATCTTTACTAAAATCAATTTTTTGAGTATTTGTTCCGTATATTAGTTGTTTATTATTACCATATAGACCTATTTTGGTATGCCCATATGATTTAAGCTTAAAAGGGTGCCCCATCATATGGGCTTTTATAACCTCTGTGCTAACTTGATCACTAATATGTTTTAGTTTATAATAATCAGAGCTTTTTTGTGTAGAAGTTTGAGCTGTGTAAAACCAATAGCTAGAACTAAATAAAAATATAAATGAACTTCCAAGATAAAGAGTTAAAAAGAGCCAAAATGATTTAGAAGTAACTTCATTCATATATATAGCCGCTTCCTCTTATTGTATTAATCTTGTCCTTGCCAATCAACTCTCTTAAAGTTCTAATATGTGAGCGAATAGTTGCATCACTTGGCATTTTGTCAAAATTCCAAAGATTTTGTGCTAGTTCTTCGTTAGTTATGGCACGCTTTTGATTTTTGAGAAAATATTCTAAAATATTACTATCTTTTGTACTAATTGTAAAAATCTTATCCTTATTAAGTATTTGCTTTTTTGAAGCGTTGAAATATAGATTTGAGCTAATCTCTATTTGTGTATTATTCTCAATATTAAAGATAGTTTTTGCATTTAATATACGAGCATTTAATTCCTCTAAATCAAAAGGTTTTTTTATATAGTCACATGCTCCAAATTCAAAAGCTTGTTTTAAATAATCTGTATCGGTATAAGCTGTAATAATTATGGTTGGCGTAGTGTTGTTAAACTCTCTTAGCTCTTTTAAAAGCTCTAATCCGCTTTGACCAGCTACATTTATATCAAATATAAACAGGTCATATCTTATATTTTCAAGTTTTTCGTAAACTTCTTGAGTATTATAAGCATAGTCAACTTGCCATGATTCACGTAGGAAATCAAGTAAAATATCAGATAAAACAACATCATCTTCCATCAGTAGTATTTTCATAATAACCCTTTGACATAAAGTTTATCATAAGTACACAAACAGTACACATAACTTAGTTATAATACTTTCAAAATAAACAATACAAGGGTAAAAAATGAGTAAGTTAAAGTTATCGGCACTTCTTCTTGGAGCTGCGTTATATATGAGTTTTGGAGCTACATCTCTTTTGGCAAGCGATTGTTGTAAAGATGATAAGTGTACTAAATCTGAAAAAGCATGTGATAAAGCAGCAAAAGCTTGTAAAGAAGATTGCAAAAAAGCATGTTGTGATGATAAAAAGCATGCTACGAAATGTGGCGATGAAGCTAAACCTGCAAGTACTATGAAATGTGGCGCTGGTAAGTGTGGATCTAAATAGTCACTTTTTAAATAGAGCTTTTTAGCTCTATTAACTAACCAAACTCTTCTGTCTTCAAACTACACACTCTCTACACATTATGTACATATAATATATTTAGAAGTTTATATCCTCATTATTAT
>WFPU01000139.1 GCA_015487435.1 Sulfurimonas sp. | reverse complement strand
TTTGTATTGTTCGTAATTTGATGTTTTTATCTTTTGTTCATAAGATGAGACTGAGTAGAGAGTAAACTCGCCAAAAAAATTTAGCGAGAGGGTTGTGGTATCTTGAATTATTTTTAAAGAAGAGTTAGCCATCTTATATTTTATTAAAAATCTCTTTTTAATAATTTATCTGCTTTTAAAATAGTGATTATTCTATCCTCTTCTTTTCCAACTCCATCAATTAAAGAATCTTCTGAATTAATTGTATCAGGAGCTGGTCCAATATTTTTCTTTTTAATACGAAGTGCCATAGTTAATCTATCTATTATAAACCCAGCTATCTCATCACCAACTTTCATAACTATAAAACGTGTTTCATCATTATGTTTTTGCTCATTCAAACCAAATTTTAAACGTAAATCAATCAAAGGTATAACTGAACCACGCATATTAAACACTCCCTTAACATATGCTGGAACTTGTGGTACACGCGTCCATGGAAATGGTTTAATAATCTCTTGAATCGCTAAAATAGGGATAGCATACTCTTCATCACCAATAATAAATCCAACCAACTGTACTACATCATCTAAATTAACTATATCAGAATTTTGCTGATCACTTTGTTTATTAATTATATCTTTTAATTTATCGCTCATGATAAGAACTCCGATTTAAAGTTTACATTTCTTTGTACTACACTAGACAAGTAATCTGCTGAATATGGTTTAGTAATATACTCGATCATTCCAGATTCAACTCCACGCATACGATCTGATTTACCAGTACGACTTGTTACCGCGATTAATGGTAAGTTTTTATATCTGCTATATTTTTTAATCTCTGTTGCTAATGTGTAACCATCCATTTTTGGCATCTCTATATCAATAAGCATAGCATCAAAATGATGATCACCCTGCTTTAAAGTATTAAGAGCTTCTTGTCCATCACAAGCTTCAATTAAAGTCACACCAAGTGGTTTAAGTGCATTTGACATAATAGTTCTATCTGTTTTAGAATCATCAACAATCATAATTGTATAATCACTTGCTTTTGTTTTTTCTTGTACCAGTTGTCCTGCATTAGATGCTGAACTTTGAGTAGCACTTACTTTAACATTTTTAGCCATATCCATAAGTGCAACAACGTCAACAATAAGTGTAACACCACCATCACCACGTATAGTTGCACCAGCAATACCTTCAATACCTTTTAAGTAATCACCCAATGATTTAATAACTATCTCTTCTTGACCCACTAAAGTATCAACAACTAAACCTAGCTTTTGAGTACCAAGACCAAGAACAACTACATATGCATGTTCGCCCCCACTCATTATACGTTCAACTTCAAAAATATCAGCTATATGAACAAGTGATAAAACATCTTCGCGAAGTCTCATAACACTTTTTCCCTCAACTGTATAAATTTCATCAGTTGAGATACGAACAGTTTCAAGAACCGAAGCTAATGGAATTGCATAAGTTTCTTCTTGAACACCAACTAGTAGGGCTTGTATAATTGCAAGAGTTAAAGGAATTTTCAACTTCATAGAAGTCCCTTTTCCAATCTCACTCTCAACATCAATAATACCGTTAACTTTTTCAATGTTTGTTTTTACAACATCCATTCCAACACCACGTCCAGATACATTTGTAACTGCTGCTGCTGTTGAAAAACCTGGTCTCATAATGAGTAAAAATGCTTCTTTATCACTCATATTATCAGCTTCTTTTTCGCTGATTAAGCCTTTTTCTATCCCCTTATCTTTAAGCATATCAGCATCCAAACCCTTACCGTCATCATCAATTTGAATAACAATTTGGTTACCTTCATTATATGCTCTAAGTGATATAACACCACCCTCTTCTTTTCCAGCTGCTAAGCGAACATCTGGTGTTTCAATACCATGATCACATGAATTACGAATAATGTGAACTAATGGATCACCAATCTCTTCAACAATTGATTTATCAAGCTCAGTATCTTCCCCAAAAATCTCTAGTTCTATTTTTTTGTTTAACTCTCTAGTTAAATCCCTAATCATTCTAGGAAATTTGTTAAAGACTTTACCAATTGGAAGCATTCTAGTTTTCATAACTGCAATTTGCAAGTCAGTTGTAACAAGAGAAACAATAGATACAACCTGATTTAATTCCTCTAAAAATTCTTCCCCCTCATAACGCTCTTCAACATCATCATTAATCTTAATAAGTCTATTTTTAGCAAGAACAAGCTCACCAATAAGATTCATTAAGTGATCTAGTCTTTTTACATCAACACGAATAGTTTGCTCAACTGTAGCTGCTTTTTTAACAGGTGCTGCTGCTTTTGGATCATCAGATTTTGGTGCCTCTTTTTTTACAACTGGTGGAGTTGGTGGTGGAGGTGGTGGAGGTGTAACGGCTGGCGCTGGTTCCTCTTTAGGTGTCTCATCAGGAGAAGGTGGAACTTCAGGAACTGATTTACCTTCAGCTATCTTAGCAGCTCTTTTTGCCTTATCTTGCTCTTGACGGTCGTTTAACAATCTTGCAATTTCAGCCTCTACCTCTTCATCACTCATATTGTCATAATCTAGTTCATCTTCATCAGGTGTTTCTTCAACTACCTCTTCTTCAATCACTTCTTCTACTGGGGCAGAGGTAGATTCTACATTAGCTGTATTACCATCTCCACCGGCAACTTTATCAAGTTTAGCAACACAAGCAGCTACATCAATACCAGCATCTGAACTTGTATCACGAATAATATTTAAAAGCGACTTCATTAAGTCTATTGACTCTAAAACAACATCCATAATATCTGGAGTAATTACTAACTCACCATGTCTTGCTTTATTTAAAACATTTTCCATGTGATGAGTCAGATGCGTTAGTACATCAAAATTTAAAAATGATGATGCACCTTTTACAGTATGAGCAACTCTAAAGATTCCGTTTAATAGTTCTAAATCTTCGGGGTTAGCTTCTAACTCAATTAAATCTTGATCTAATTGTTCAACTAACTCAAATGATTCAACTAAAAAATCTTGTAGTATCTCCTGAAATTCATCCATATTTTAAACTCCTATTTGGTGTGTTCGCGAACTATTCGCGATACTTCTTTGTAAAATGAACTAGCTTGAAACTTAACTAAATAAGCCTCTCCACCAGCTTCTATCCCTCTATTTTCACTAAAATGATCACTAATCGATGAGTTAAATACAATGGGGATGTTTTTAAATCTATCATCATCTTTAACGTTTGCTGCAAAATGAAAACCATCCATTCTAGGCATCTCTACATCAGAGATTATAATTTTTAAATTAGATGAGATATTTTCACCGTACATTTTATAGATATCATCTAGTTTTTCTAAACCCTCTTGACCATCAATAGCTTCTACTACACTAAAGCCCATTTTAACAAGGGCTTCTTTTACAATTTTTCTAGCAGTTGAACTATCATCTAAAACAAGAGCTATACCTGAAAAATGTGTATCATCATCTTTTAATGACAACTCTTCAACATCTGGCTCATAAAGTCCTAAGTCCTGCACTACACTCTCAAGATCTAAAATCAAAAGTACACTATCATCTTCTATTCTTGTTACACCTGTTATTTTAGAATCATCTAAAGGACTTGCTCCAGTTGCAAATGATGCTGGTTCTATATCAGCCCAGTTTATTCGTCTAATTCTTTTTGCCTCATGGACTATGAAACCTATTAATATATTGTTAAACTCTGTGATAATTACACGAGCATTTTTTTGTGCTTCTTCTGGTGCTTTAATACCCATCCAATTTGATAAATTTACTACAGGTATTACTACATCACGAAGGTCAAATATACCCTCTATAAATTTTGGTGTCCCTGGAAGTTCAGTTAAAGATGGCATTTTGATGATTTCTCGAACTTTTGAGACGTTTATCCCATAAATCCCTTCATATATTCCAGAATCTTCCTCTTTTAATATGCGAAAATCAACAAGTTCCATCTCATTAGAACCAACTTTTAATGAATTTTCATTCGTCATTCTTATTTTCCCTTATTTAAGGTATTTTTTACTCGTTAGTAATTTTTCTTTAGCAAATTCTACTATAAAGTATCTTTGATTACAAGCAAAAGCAGCTAAATTTATATAGTTGAAATTATTTAATTTAATAGCTCTATCTTGATGGTAATGACCCTCTATAAAATACTCACATTCATATCTATTTTCAAGTCTATTTTTTACAATGGTATGAAACTCATCTATCTTTGCACAATCATCTTTTTTTGATAGATGTTTATCTAAATAATTAAGTACAAAATTACCAAACACTGCATTTAAAATATTTAATATAAAAAGCATCACCCTATTGCGAATTAGTGCTGTATAGATTTTATATCCCCAACTTCCATTAAAATCACCATGCGCTAAATATATTTTTTTATCATTATTTTCGCAAAATACTGGTTGATTGGCTATAGTATAAACTCTAACATCTGCAAAGATTGTTGTAAGATTAAAATCATGATTACCCTCTAAATATATTATCTCTATATTTAAAGATACTTCATTTATAATATCTATTAGTTCTTGATTTTGTGTGTAAGTTCTTTTTATTATGCCAAAAAGTGCATCAAATATATCCCCCATAAGGATTATTTGTGGAGGATTTATTTTTTTATTTTTTATATCTTTAAAAAAATCTAGAAGTTCTGGTCGTGATGGTGAATAGTGCGCATCTGAGACGATAATAGCACCATCTTGAAGTTTTATATTATGGGACATAAGCTATATTTGGAATTCCAGAATCTTCTGCTAAACCCATCATAAGATTTGCATTAGCAAGAGCTTGGGATGACGAACCCCGAAGTAGATTATCAATAGAACTTGATATAAAAAGAACATTTCCTTTTTGTTTTACATAGATATCACAAAAATTTGTCCCTGCTGTGTTTTTCATATCTACTGGATTTTTATTCACACGAACAAATGGTTCATCTTTATAAAAATCTTTTGCAACTTCATAAGCATCAAATTCACCTGTAGTTTGAATATAGATTGACGATAACATACCTCTTGTCAATGGAGCTAAATGGGGAACAAAATTTATCTCATCAAAATTAATATTTAGTTTTTGAGCAATCTCTGGTGCATGTCTATGAAAGAATGGGTTATAAGCAAATAAATTATCATTTACATTTACAAAATGTGTAACCTCTGAAAGCTTTTTACCAGCTCCACTAACTCCAGTTTTTGCATCAATAATAATAGGAGTATTTGGAACTCTTTTATCTATAAATGGAAGTAATCCTAAAATCGCTGATGTTGGATAACAACCAGGATTTGCAACAAGTGAAGCTTTTTTTATATCTTCTCGAAACATCTCGGGGAGTCCATACACTACATTTGATAAGTTTTCAATATCAGTATGGGGACAATAATACTCCTCATAAACATCTTTAGTAAGTCTATAATCAGCTGAAAAATCAACTACTTTTATGCCTAATTTCATAAATGGTTTTACAAACGCCATCGCAGTTTTGTGCGGTACTGCTAAAAATACCAACTCACATGATTTAGCACACTCATCAACATCTGCTTTTTTAACTTCAAGAGAACAAACACCACTCAAAGATGGATGCAATTCATCTATAGATGTTTCTCCTGTAGAGTTTGCAACATAATTAAGATTAAACTCTGGATGATTGATAAGCATTTTTACAAGCTCTAAACCTGTATAACCACTTACTCCAATAATCCCTACATTAATTTTAGTGGCACTCAAACACAATTTCTTGATACCTTACTTCTATAATCTCTAACTCTTTTTCTCCACCTGGGAGATGAACTTTAAACTCATCGCCCTCCTCTTTCCCAAGAAGTTGTTTTGCTAAAGGTGAGCCAAAAGAGATAAGTCCCAACTCTGGATTACTCTCACAACCACCAACTATAGTATAAGTCATCTCTTCTTCTGTATTAACATCTTCTACAACTACAGTTGAGCCAAAACTAACTTTTGCATGTTCAAGTTCTGAAGGGTCAACTATCTGAGAATTACCTAAAATAACTGAGAGTTCTGCTAGACGGTTATCTATATTTTTTTGCATCTCTTTTGAAGCATGATATTCCGCATTTTCTTTTAAATCCCCATGTTCAAGTGCTGTTTCTATATCTTTTATCACTTGTGGACGTTTAACATCACGCAAATCTCTTACTTCAGCTTGGAGTTTTTCATATCCAAATATTGTCATTGGTTCAACTTGTTGCATAATTATTCTCTTTAATATTTTTTATTTGCATTATTATAGCAAAATTTATTAGATGCACTTCATAGCAGACAAATCAAATTCAAAACTTTCATTCTCACATACTATGTACAATATACAAGCTTTTTTAGAAATACTTTTTGCACCTTTTATATTTTTTAATAGAGTTGTATTTTTAGCACTTTGAGGGTCGCGTGCAAAAAGAATCTCATTTTCAATGATAAATTCTCGTCCACCACCACAACCATCACCAACTATACCGATACACGAAATTTTAGAACCAGCCATTATCCAGACACTCCTTTTTTGTATTGTTAAAAAATTCTTTATAATCTTCAGATTTTTTATCTAGCTTATTATATTCTTCAAAACCATATTCTTTAAATATTGAACCACTTAAGCAAGCACATAAGCTTTGATTATTTTCTTTATTACACTCTATTATGTACTCTTGTTTTTGTACTTCATTCCATTTAAAATAACTATTATAATATGGCATTAGTGCCCATATAGCAAAAGCTAAAGTTAAAACTATGTTTACTATATACTCTCTCTTTTTTGTCTCTATATACCTTTTTGTATCATAGATGATAAGTATTAAAAATACTATCTCTAAACCTATTATAAACCAATCACTACTAAAAAAACTTGGCACATATATTCCTTTAAATTTACTAATTGAACTCTCTGATTTATTAGCTATTAGATTCTCAATGCCCGTGGGAAATACCTTTGGGATGCAGTCCAAAATGACGGAACTATCGTCACCCTAAACTTGATTTAGGGTCTAGTTTCTAATTAATCAGAGGTCTCAATTATATGTTTAATAACTAACGAACTCATTATTAGACCAAAAGAGGCAGTAACACCCATAAAACTACCTTTTTCTTTTATGTTTATCTCTTCAGTTGAGTAAATTACAGTATATTTTTTCTTAAATTTTCGTTTTCTAAGTTCATAACGAATTTTTTTACCTAGCTTATCCCCACCACTTTTCCAAATATCATCTACTTTTATCTTAGTGGGGTCAAGTCTTTTTGCACTTCCAAAAGAAGATATAAGTTTAGGGTAGCACTTTTGAGCAAGTGCTAACTTTGAACGAGTACAATCTATGGCATCCAAAACTAAATCATAAGGTTCAAAATCAAACTCTTGCACCCATGTTTCATTTATGCGCTCATTTATGATTTTAATCTCAGGATAATGTTTTTGAAGAGCTTCAACTTTAAATTCGCCCTCATGTAGCTCTGACCACATTTGACGATTTTGATTTGTGTCATCATAAGTATCATAATCAACTATAGTGATGTTTGTAACGCCTGTTCTATATAAACTATCAAGACAAAAACTTCCAACTCCACCAACACCTAAAAGTAAGATATTAGCATCAGCCAACTTATTAAAATCATCTCTTAAGAGAAGTTTTACTCGGTCGTGTCTAGCCATTGCTGAAGTCCTTTCATACTTTTATATGCTGATAAATCTAGCATTATTGGAGTTATTGAGATATATCCAGCTTGAGTAGCCTCATAATCACTCATTGCAGTTTGCCCAGCTCTTGGAGAAAAGTTTAATGGATGCAACCCTAACCAATAAAACTCTTCGCCTCTTGGGTTTCTATGCATGTGAGCATCGTTTGCGTAGTGTCTATAACCTGCATAGGTTACTTTTGCCTCTGCACTTTTTTTAGCGTATGGGATATTAATATTTAAAAATTCTCTTCTAGGGAGAGGAAATGAGCCCTGTTTGATTTTACTAACTAAGTCTTTTATGAACCCACTAGCTAATCTAAAATCTCCACTTGGGTCTGTAAAATCCATAATTTGGCTTATCGCAATAGATGGGATATCATGAAGAACACCTTCCATCGCACCAGCAGCAGTTCCACTATATGTTATGTCTTCACCCATGTTTGAACCACGATTTATTCCACTTACTAATAGGTCTGGTTTTTCACCACCAAAAATAGAGTTTAAAGATAGATACACACAATCACTAGGTGTCCCATCATCTAGTTTGTAAAAATCATCATCAACACTTACAAACCTAAGGGGACGAACTAATGTTATAGAGTGCCCACATGCCGATTTTTCATTTGCAGGAGCTACCACTGTAACTTTTACACCATCAATTTCTTTTAAAGAGTTAACTAACTCTAGTAAGCCTTTTGCTTCGTATCCATCATCATTTGTTACTAAAATATTATACATTTTATATCTTTGTTTGCTTTTCTTGTCGATATTATATCTAATAAAAATTAGGAACAAGTTATGAATACTTCTTATAGTTTAGATACTTACAGGGCACATGATTTAAATATAATGATGCGTACATCTAGTGGTGATGTAATTGAGATGGATTTTGCCAACCTTCAATCAACATCTTTTTCACAAAATCAGAATAAAAACACTCTTGAGACTTCTATGAGTTTTTCTTCTATGCAATCATTTCAATTTTCTATACAATCAAACGGAATTGATGAACAAGATAAAAAAGAGATTGATGCTTTTATGAAAATAGCACAACCATATATAGACAATTTTTTATCGGAATTAGACCAAGATGCACCAACATCGCCAGTAACCAAACTTGCTCGACAAATTTCAGATATTTTTTCACCTATGAAAGATAAAAATGAAGATACTAAAAATTTAGTTAAAACAAATATAGTAGAGGCTTTTGACAAAGCTATTAAAAAACTTGATATATCTGAACCAAACTCTCTAGAAAAAATCTTTGAAGAGGCAAAAAAACTACTTGAGAAAACTCTATATGAGTTTGAAAAATTAAACAAAGAATTATATGCATAATGATATAAATAATGCTAACATATCAATATGAAAATATTATTATTAGCATTTATCTTTATATCAAGCATATTCGCATCTTCTATCGCTAATATTGAGCAAAACTATAATCAATTAAATAAAAAGATAGATAAACTATCTCCTAATCTTAGTATTGAAGAAAAAGTATCTCTTTATTATTTAGTATTATCTACCCATGAAAAGATAGCAACAGCACTTTCACTAGATGAAAACCAAGAATTTAATTTAAAAAAATTAAAAACTGAAACACTAAAAAAGTTTTCACTGCTACATGAAAATAACCCTAAATTAAATTCACAACAAATTGATGAACTTATAAAACTTTATACTCAAATGAGTGAAGATGGATTGAGCCTTATAAAAGAAAATTCAAAACTAAAAGATGAAAAAGTTAAAATTATCTACAATGATAAAATAATCTATAAAGAAAAGCTTGTTTATAAAGATAAGATTGTTAAAGAGATCTCTTATCTTTGGACAACTGTTAGTTTTATTATTTACTGATGAAATAAGCCTTTCAAGATCATTTTTAGCTAAATCTCTTTCCTGAGCTGCCTGCCTTGCTCTAAATTTTGATGAACTGATTTGGTCAACAACTGTCTCTTATACACATCTCCGAGCCC
>WFPU01000138.1 GCA_015487435.1 Sulfurimonas sp. | reverse complement strand
CCTGTAACATGGATGAAAACCATGGATCCTAACCGCTAGACGACGGGGCCAACAAAATAAAAAAAAATAAAAAGTGGTGTCCTGTGATGGATTCGAACCATCGGCCACATCATTAAAAGTGACGTGCTCTACCAGCTGAGCTAACAAGACATTTTGTCTCTTATACTTAAGAGGATGAAATTATAGACAAATACTATTTATATGTCAATATATTTTAAACAAAATTTTTATATTTTTATATTTTGTAGCAAAAGTACTATAAAATCATCTCTTTTTGCTTTTTAAATTTGTGTAAACAATATAGTATAGGTAATAACAATTGAGACCACTGGTTAGTTATTATAACTAATGTAGTATAATTATTAATTGAACTCTCTGAACAATTAGTTATTAGATTCTGGATCAAGTCCAGAATGACGGAATCAGCGTTACCCTAAACTTGATTTAGGGTCTAGTTTCTAATTAATTAGAGAGTTTAATTGATTGTATATAAAGCAATAATAATAAATAAGGCATTAAAAATGAAAAGTTTAGTTATCTATTTAATAATACTAAGTATAGGTGTACTTTTTAGTGCATGTGTGTCTAGCGGTGCAAAGATAGTTATTCCATCATATACAGCGCCAAAAGAGGTAACTAAAATATCTAAAATAGAGACTAAAGATGAGTTTATTTCAGATGATGCTTATTTAGCTCTGTGGATAAATCCAGATGTTAAAAATGCTCAAAAGACAAATAAAAAATTACAATCACTTTTAATTAACAATATAAAGGCTAAATTAACACAAACAAACTTTATAACTCTTGATCCATTAGGTAATAATGGTGATGTCTCGTTAAATATGGAAATAGGTAACTATAGTTATACTAATAATGGAAATAAGGTATCACTCTCATTAGAAGTTGTATTTATTCTCTCTCGTGGTGTTGATGAATTTTTAGTTAAAACATATAGTGATAGAAAAAATCGACAATCAAAAGATAAAACAAAACTTCCAACTGAATACGAATTGGCATCTGAAGCTGTAGCAAAAGTAGTGCGTTACTTCGTCTCAGATATCTCTCCCCTAAAGACAAATCAGCTTCGTGAATTTAAATCTATGCCTAATGATTTAAAAGCAGTAATTACCTATGCAAAAAATAGAAATTATAAAGGTGCTATAAAACTTATGAATAGATACGAGGGTAAAAAAGATAAAAATTTTCATTATAACCTAGCGATATTATATGAAGCAGAGGCAAGTATTACTGAAAATGTAAAACTTTTAAAACGTGCTCAAAGTAATTACGAAATAGCGATGTCATTGGGTGGCGAAGATGACAAACTTATAATTGATGCTAAATCAAAGTTTGATATATTTTATGATTTATTAGATAGAACTAAAAAACAAAAAAAAGCTAATCAAGCACTTATAAATGATAGAAATTCAATGATTGGTAGCAGTGATGATGAATATAAATAGAAAAAAAATGCTATTACAACAATAGATGCTTTAAATATAAACAAGTTATATTTGTGTTAAAATCACTTACAAATTAAAGAGGGTTGTAAGTATGAAAAAAATCTGGGCATTGTTGATTAATGGTTTGTTGGCCGGTTTAATCATTATTATGAGTGGTTGTACTTCCCTTCAAGAGAGTTTTGCCTCTCAAATGGAAGTCCCTACTTTAGAAAAACAAGTAAATCGGGTAGCTATTGGTATGACAATAGTTAGACAAAATTATATTATGACTTATAAAATGCCAATATCTGCAGATGCTAAGTGGCCAAAAGCTATTAGTCATGAGTTAGAAGAGTCTCAAAAACAAGAGATTGCTGATAAAATTCAAAAAGATCCTTATTATGCTACTGCTCACTATACAGATTTTCTTCAAAGAAGGATGCTTGGCTCATCTGCAACTATAAATCAGCTTGGCAATTATGGTCATTTTGCGGCGATGCTTATAAACCAAACTATTTCACCAATTACTTATAAAGTTATTCAAAAAACAGAGGTTATTTATGGAAAAAACTCTAAAAATTGGCCAGACATATTTGATAATGATAGTTTAGAAGATAATTTTTTAGAGTTTAAAGATGGAAAAATGGTTGATATTGAAGCTATTAGTGGTGATGTTTATCAAAATTTAGGTGAAGCGATGATATCGCTTACCCCTATAGGTATGCAAAAAGATTTAACTCAGTCTCAAATTGAGATGTTAGATGCTTATGAAGAGGTTGCAACTTTAAAATCACAAAAAGCTCAAAATGAGTCAAAATTAAAAATAGACGAAGCACAGGTTAAAACTAAAGATAAAAATGAAAATTATAAATTTTTAACTACTTGGGAAAAACAACAAATTAAGCAAGAAATATTAATTTTAGATGAGCAAATAAAAAAAGCTGAATCTATTGCTAATGAGCAAGAGATGATATATTTTACTCTACTTGATGATGCAATGATAGCTATACAAAATGAGATAAATATTGATGATGAAAACTATGTAAATTTAGCTAATAATATAAATATAGTGTCTAAAGAGATACAATCAGGAGCTATTGAAGCTTATACATCTTTTGCACTAGCATTAACAAATATTGTAACAAACGATGTTATAATGAAGTTTCCTACTGAGCTTGTATCTTTAGCTATAGGAAAGATGTATGTGCCATCTAATTTACAAAGAAAATATGACAAGCGTGTGTTAAGAGTTGTTAAAAATTCAGTTTATCTCTTACCAAATATATTTATGGGCACTTATTATGCAATAAAGCAAATAGATTTAGCTCAAAAGTATAAAGATATTACTGAAACAATTATGCTTGCATATGAGATAAAAAATAAGGAATTATAAGATGTTAATGTATGTAAAGAGTTTTTTTATATTTTTAATTTTAATATTTTTTAGTGGGTGTGGAGCTTCAGTTTCAGTGGTGAAAAGTGATCTAGATAAACAATGGATAAATAACCCACCAGCTGATAATGCAAAATATTTTTATGCAGTTGGGTATGGACAGACTCAAAAAGATGCAAAAAGTGATGCCCTTTCAATAATTAGTGCAAAAATATCAGTTGATATATCTTCTAGTTTTTTAAACTCTGTAACTACCACTCGTCAAGGTGATAATGAAAGTGTTTTAAGAGAGACAAAAAATGATGTTATAAGTAAATCTAAAAATATTGAATATACAGATGTAAAAGTGATTAAGAGTAAAAAATTTGCTTTAGAGTGGGCTGTATTAGTTGAAGTAGACAGAGATATTCTTACAAAAACTTATGAGAGAAAACTAGATAAAGTTGATGATAAATTAAAGCAAGTGTGGAAATCTTTTTTAGATGCTGATGCGTTTGAAAAATTAAAATTATCTGTAGATATAAACAGATATTTAAAAGAGGCATATAGTTATTTTCCATTACTATATGCACTAAATCAAAATTATG
>WFPU01000137.1 GCA_015487435.1 Sulfurimonas sp. | reverse complement strand
TTTTTCTGCTATTCGCATAAGTAATAGTTCTTTAACAATTTTATTTGCTAGAGATGCTTCTTCTACCTCATCAGCTATTGCTTTGATATTAGTCGAAGATTTTATAAGTTTGTCTCTTTGTTTCTTTTGAATTTCTTGCACTTTTGTAGCAATATCTTCAATATCTTTGGCTTCTTTTAGCATAGATTGTTGCAGTTGTAGTGACTCTTCTCGTACTTTTTGATAATCTTTAAAGAGTGATATATATTGTTTTATATTTATAGTAACATTTTCTACAAGTTTATCATTTTTGGCATCTTCAAAGCTATCTTTGAGCTCTTTTGCAGTCACTAAAGAGTTTTGAACTATTGTCTGCACCTCTTGAGCATATTGTATTTTATTTCTTTTTATATAATTTTTTTCACTTATTCTGGCATCAAGCATCTGTTTTGTGATTTTATTTGAGAGTAAAGTTTTTTGATTCTTATCTTCAAGTTTTTCCATACTTGATGAGATAAATGAGTACAAGTATCCAAATGATAAGACAATAATAACTGGAATAGCCAACAATATCTTTTTAATAGAAATATTTTTTAACATAATAACCCCTTTTATAGTTACCTGTATTGTAGCTAATATAAATGAAATGTATATGTTTTAAATATGAAATATATTTCATATTCAATCCAATAGTGCTTCAAATTTCTTTTGAGGCATTGGTTTATAAAAGTAATAGCCTTGAATTTTAACACTATTGTATTTTATAACATGTCTTAATGTCGGAGCATCCTCCACTCCTTCTATAATAGTTGTCAAGTTGAGTTTTTTTGCTAAGTAAACAATAGCATCAAGTAGTTTTTGGCTGTCTAAATCATCTAAAATATTGTCTATAAAAAGTTTGTCTATTTTAATAGTACTGACAGGGTAGTCTTTTAGGTATGATAAAGAGGAATATCCTGTTCCAAAATCATCAAGTGAAAACTTAAAACCTAATTTTTTCATTAGCTCCATTGTACTCAATATCAAGTCATTGTTTTGAGCAAACATACTCTCAGTAATTTCAAAGTAAATTTTTTGAGAATTTATTTTTTTATATTTTTGAAGTGCTCTTTTTAAGAATGGTATAAGGTTTTCATCATAAAACTGAAGTATAGAAAGATTAATCGATACTACACCTTTAAAGTTTTTTCTCTCTATCATATCAAAAGCTTTTTCAATAATACTATAAGTAACATCTAAAATCATACCATTGCTTTCAAGTTTCGTGATAAACTTGTCTGGAGTTATAATTTGTGAGCCTTTTTTCCATCTCAACAGTGTCTCTACACCATAAAGAAGCCCAGTAGTTGGTTCTATTATTGGTTGAAAATAAGTTTGAAATTCATCATTTTTAATAGCATTTCGTAAATCATTATCCATGAGTGTTTCTCCTTGTAATTTTTCATACATCTCTTTGTTAAAATAAACATATTTTGCTTTGCCACTGTTTTTGGCTTCATACATAGCAACATCTGCATAAGATAGTACTTTTTCTCTCGATTCATTTTCATAATTTGAGATATAAATACCAATAGATATGGAAGTGAACATTATATGGTTATCTATGTATATTGGTTTTTGAAGGGAGTCTAAAATTTTATTTGCTATATTTCCTGCAACAGTTGGATTTTTAATATTTTGAATAAGTAGTGCGAACTCGTCACCACCTAATCTTGCGATAGTATCCACTTTCCTTATGTGTACTTGCATTCTTTTAGCAATCACTTCTAAAAGTTTGTCTCCAACTGCATGTCCATAAGTGTCATTTATATTTTTAAAATTATCTAAATCAATAAACATAACAGCAAATTGTTCACCACTCTGAGGACTAGCTATACATCTATCTATCTCTTCTTGAAACATTTTTCTATTTGCTAAACCAGTAAGTTTGTCATAGTTCACTAAAGTGGAAAGCTCTTCAAATGTGTGTTGCAACATTTTAATACTGTTATTTAACATCTGTGACATTTCACCTAATTCATCACTCGTACTTATACGAATTTTGCGTGAAAAATCTTCATGAGTAATTCTCTTGAGAACATCATTTATTTGTGTAATAGGTTGAATAATCGATCTCATTAAGGATCTCGCAAAAAAACTGCTCACTACTACAAGTATTAAGATGATAATCTGAATAATGATAGTCTGTTTTTCAAAAATTTCGTTTGAATTATTATATCTTATTTTTGCTCTTTTGATTTGATATTCTGAGAGTTTATTAAGTGCTTCTCTTGCCTGACGAAACTCAAAAATTGCTTTTTTATAAAGAATTTTTTCTAACTCTTTTTCAGACTTAGAAAGAAGAAATGGATAAATATTTTTTGTAATAACAGCAAGATATTCCTGTAGATTTTTCTTAAATTTGCTTAACTCATCTCTCTCCACTTTTGATAATCGAGTATTATCATAAATATCAAGGTTTTCTTTAATCCGTTTAATCTGTTCTTTTATAATTTTTTTATGATGTTTTATTTGAGAAGGGTCTTTTGTGTCTATTAGTCGTAAACTTCTGTCTCGTATCCTATATAAAGCACCTTTAAGACGAGAGATATTTTCTAATGGTATAACTTCTTGTGTATATATATTATCAACTTTTTTGTTGATTTGGGCAGATTGCCATAAACTCCATTCACCTATCAAAAAGATAATAAAAATCAAAACACCCAAAGTTAAATAAAGCCTTTTATTTAATCGCATATTTCCAAACATCATATAACAACCTTCAATAATTTATTCACTTTTGATACTTTAACATACGAATATGAAATTTTTATTATTTAGTTGGGCTTCTCTATAAAAACAGCATATAAAACTACCTAAATTTTTCAATCTTATTTTTTTACTTTTCTTGGTTGAGCTCCAAGGAAAGTTAAATCAGTTTTCATAATTTTAATTAAAAAAACTCACTAAACTTCCCGTTTTTGGCTCTATTTTTATATAAATTTTCTTATTACCAATGGATCTGAGATTAAATCCATTGTTCATGGAACTGGTCATATATCCAAATATATGTTTTCAACGGGGAAATACTTTTAATTTTATGTAGATATCTTTAACTTTTACTATTAATCAAAAAATATCTGAAATTATAAAAACACTTTTTACTATAATGCTAACTAAATTAAAAGCAGAGGTATATTATGAGAACTAGCAAAACTATAAAACTAACAAAAAATTTACTAACAAGCATTTTATTTTTAGGGATAAGCTCTATCACTCTTAATGCTCAAGATAAAAAAATTATTCCCATAGAGGATATAAATACAACTAAAGAGAAATCTAAAAGTGCTTCAGACTACAAAAGCTATCAACAATGGAATAGTAATTACTCAAATGATAAATATCAAAGAGGGACAATTAGTACCCATTAAAATATCCATTAATTAATTGTGATACAATAATTACATGAAAATGCTTTTAGAACAATTTCGTTCATTTTATTTTGATAATTACCATGATGATATGGAGAGTTTAATAGAGCACTTTGCTGTGTTTGGTGGACTTAAAATCGAAGTTGATAGCTCCATGAGTATATCTGAACTCATACATATACATATCCTAAACGACTACGAACACATCAATGATAAAATCAAAACCATTACAGCAAACGATCCTATAAACATACGACTTTTAAGGGCTTTAGCAGTTGGAGATAGGCGTATATTTTCTGCTTTTAATAGAGCTGGGCTTAACAATGGTAATGGTGGTTCAGCTTTAAACTTTTTGAAAAAAGGTGGAATTATAGAGATAGAAGAGTCTCGTGAAATAAACACTAAAAAAGCATTTCCAGGCTCAAAGCTAAAAAGAGAAGAAGCTCGTCATAGAATATCTCATAAAGTACTTTTTAACCATCCGTTTATACGCTTTTGGTTTTACTTTGTAGTCCCACATTCAAAAGAGATTAAAGAGGGGGACTTTAACAATTTTTTTGATTCTTTTAATCAAAAACAAAATCAATTTACCTCTTTAGTTTTTGAAGAACTCTCAGAGTTACTTTTAAATTATCATTTAAGAGATGCTGGTATATTAAATAGTGGAAGTTACTGGGATATGAACATAGAGATAGATATACTAACCAAAACTGATGATGGACAAACTTATGTGGGCGAATGTAAATGGACTAACCATATAATAAACAAAAAAGAGCTTAATAAACTTAATGAAAAATGTGAAAAATTAGGAATAGAACCAACTCAAATAGTTCTTTTTTCTAAAAGAGGATACTCTAAAGAGTTAGAGAGTATGCAAGGTAAAGAGTTATCTTTATACAATTCTGAAGATTTTAAAGCATTACTAAAAAATGGCAAAAATTAAGAGACTATTCTTAGTGCCTCATAAGCCTCTTGAAGTAGCTGAAATTTTTGAGTATAGTGAGTTATCATATTTGGGCTCTCATGTATAATTTTATCTGGATGATATACTTTTACTAATTTTTTATAACTCTTCTTAAGTGCGTCTTGAGAAGCACCAACAGGACATTCAAGTACCGTATAAAACTTAGTATTTACTCCCTCATCTTGCTCTTTACATAAATCTCCAAAACTAAAATTTGCAAAATCACTATACAATTTACTCATGAAATGATTATCATAAATGTATTGGATTTGATAATGAAGAATATGTCGTTTATTTAAAGCACGCTCCAACCTAGTTTTTGCTTTATAATCACTTACATCAATAACTAAACTTACATCAGTCCCTCGCTCAACATAAACTTCTAATTGGGAACGAAGATAACTAATAACCCATGAGTTTGGATGATTTAGTGAGATTAAAACAGTATTTTTATCATAAGCATATAAATTTACTTTAACTACCTCAGGTTCTTCAAGTTTATTTAGCTCAATTTTTATTGGTTGAGTACCATATTTAAGCATAGAGCGTAAAAAAAATTGATGATCAAAGTCATGAGTTTTGGCATGGTGTTGTGATAATTTACTTAAAAACTCTTCTCTAATATCTTTGAGAGATTCATTTCTAAATACTAACACCGCTTTAGGTAAAAAAAGCATACCTCTTGAGTGATGATTTAAAAACTCTTTCATCCAAGGGGAATTAAGAGTCTCAAAACATGTAGTGATAAGGATTAAATTATTTCGCAATACTATCTCCATGTAGGCACCCTTTATTAGATTGAACTCTCTGAACAATTAGCTATTAGATTCTGGATCAAGTCCAGAATGACGGAACTATCGTCATTCCAAGCTTGACTTGGAATCTAACTTATAATTAATCAGAGGTCTAGATTATTATAACTTAAAGCAAAATATGTTCCATCTAATTAATCTAATAGTATAAAAATTTAAACTTGAATTAGAGTATTTTTAGTATAATTGCGTTAATAATTTTAGAGGATATTATATTGCTTGAAAATATAAATGAAAAATGTGCCGTTGTAGGTATATTTGGTCACAAAGAGGCTTCTAAGCTTGCTTATTTTTCACTTCATTCACTTCAACATCGTGGTCAAGAAGCAGCTGGAATAAGCTCATCTGATGGCAAAAAACTTCAAACTATCAAAAATCGTGGTTTAGTTATGCGTGTTTTTGATGAAGACAAACTAACTACCCTTAGTGGTTCATCAGCTATTGGCCATACTCGCTACTCTACTGCTGGTGATGATTCGATTCTTGATGCACAACCTGTATTTGCTAGATATGATTTAGGAGAGATGGCAATAGTTCATAATGGAAACCTTACAAATGCTGAAGAGGTTCGTAATAAGCTTATTGCAAAAGGTGCAATCTTTCAAACATTTATGGATACAGAAAATCTTATCCACCTAATCGCTAAAAGTGAGCAAAAAAAACTTATTGATAGAATTATTGATGCTGTTCAAAAAATAGAGGGTGCTTTTTCACTTGTATTTTTAAGTAGAACAAAAATGTTTGCTATGCGTGATCGACACGGTTTTCGTCCATTAAGTCTTGGAAAATTACCAAATGGTGGTTATATTATAGCGAGTGAGACTTGTGCATTTGATCTTGTAAGTGCTACATTTATTCGTGATGTTGAACCTGGTGAGCTTCTTGTATTTGAAGATGACAAGGAACCTACTAGCATAAAAGTATTTGAGCCTACTCCTAAACATTGTATTTTTGAGTATGTTTATTTTGCTCGTCCTGATTCATCGGTTTTTGGTCAATCAGTTTATCAAACAAGAAAAAATATGGGTAAAGAATTAGCACATATTAATCCTGTTGAAGCAGATGTAGTTATTCCCGTTCCAGATGGCGGTGTTCCATCAGCCATTGGATACTCTCAAGAGAGTGGTATCCCTTATGAGATGGGAATTATGAGAAACCATTACATTGGTCGTACATTTATTGAACCAACTCAAGAGATGCGTGATTTAAAAGTTAAGATGAAACTCTCTCCTATGGTTGAGATTATTAAGGGGAAAAAAGTTATTGTAATTGATGACTCAATCGTTCGTGGAACAACTTCAAGACGAATTATCAGAATGTTAAAAGAAGCTGGAGCTAGCGAAGTTCACATGCGTGTGTCATCTCCACCTACAACTGACCCATGTTTTTATGGTGTTGATACTCCAAATAAAGAAAACCTAATCGCATCAAATATGACAAACGATGAGATATGCAAATATATTGAAGCAGATTCCCTAGCTTATCTTGATGAAGCATCACTTTTAAGAAGTGTAAATGCAAGCGATGAAGATAAATATTGTACAGCTTGTTTTACAGGTAATTACATAATTTGACAAAACAAATTTATACTTATGGCAACTACTTAAAAAATAAATTTGGTTGCAAAGTTTACAAAGTTGGTATAAATATTTCAGGTTTTACTTGCCCAAATATAGATGGCACAGTTGCTAAAGGTGGCTGTACTTTTTGTGAAAACGACTCTTTTTCCGCTAGTACAGGAGAGGTTCAAGAACTAAAAGGTTTTCATCTAAATTTAGATTCAAAAGAAAACCCTTTTCTAAATAAGCAACTACTGCAACTTGAACTTCAATTTAATCTTATATCTAAAAGACAAAAAGATCAATATGGTGCTGAAAAATTTTTAGTATATTTTCAATCTTTCACAAATACATATGCTCCATTTGAAACGCTTAAAGCACTGTATGATAAAGCTTTATCATTTGAGAATGTTGTAGGACTTAGCATTGGAACTCGTTCTGATAGTATTACTGATGAAACACTTGATTATTTAGCAAAATTAAATAAGGATAAAGAGATTTGGATAGAGTTTGGCATCCAATCCATATATGATAAAACACTAGATAAAATAAATCGTGGTCATGGTAGTGATAATGTAAAAGAGTGGATATTAAAGTCCAAAAAAGCTGGTTTACATGTTTGTGGTCATCTTATCTTTGGTCTTCCAGATGAGAGCAAAGAGATGATGCTAGAGACATCTAAACAAGCTTACGAATGGGGTATTGATTCTGTAAAATATCATCCATTGTATGTAGTTAAAAAAACAGCCCTAGCTAATGAGTTTATGCGTGGTTTATTTACCCCTATTACTGAAGAAAATTATCTTGATGTATTAGTAAAATCAATTGAAATAAAACCAAAAAATGTATCTGTTCAAAGAGTTAGTGCGGGGATAGATGATGACTCACTACTATCACCCGCTTGGTGTAAAAATAAAAACAATCAACTTAAAAATATAAATAAAGCTCTTAAAAAAATAGGATTAAAATACTAAAATTTTAATCCTTATCTCCATGTATCATCTTTGATACAATTGATTCTTTTGTAGTTAACTCATGCTTTATAACCCCTGCAATATGTAAAACTACTAAAATTAAAACTCCATACATCATATTTTCATGTGTATCTTTAAGCCAATGAACCCCATCTTTAGTAAATCCTAATGCTTCGTAATAATATAGAACTGCACCACTAATTGCCATTAATAATATGATAAAACATAATAA
>WFPU01000136.1 GCA_015487435.1 Sulfurimonas sp. | reverse complement strand
CTATTATTATCATGTAAAACACCAGCTATCTTATTTTTTTCAAGTTCATCTTTCATATAATCAATATCTGCACAAACAAAATCTCTAATATCCAAAATTTCATCAATTAATAAACCTATTGTTTGATTATCAATTATAGATATAAGAATTCTGTTTTTATCACTTACTTTTGGATAAAATTTATAATACAGACGTAAATCAACTACAGTAATAAGATCATCTCTTAAAGTTATAAGACCAACTATCTCTTCACTACTTCCAGAAATTTCTGTAAAACATACATCAGCTAAAATAATTTCGCGTAAATAATCTAATTCTAAAGCAAATTTTTCGTTTTCCATCTTAAATATTAAAAATCTTTTAGAATCCTCTTTAATAACTTCATCTACTTTAACTTTACCATCGTTTACAACTTTAGATTTAATATCAACTCTTTTAACTTTATTAAAAAGTGAATTAAGAGATAAGATTTGTATAATAAATTTTTCATGTTTATATATAGCTACTACAGAATCATCATCTCGATTTATATACTCTATTTTTTTCTTATCAATCTCAACTGTATTATAAACTTCACTGACTAAGAGTGCATTAGTAGATTTATTATTTGCTAAGGTTAAAAGTCTACTTTTATCATTGTTTACATCAACTTGAGGCATTTGTAAAAGCATATTCAAATCTAAAACATTAGCAATATTTCCACCAACAGCACTCAAACCTCTAACTTCATTGGGCTTAATAGGTAATGGCATAATATTAGGCACACGAAGAATTTGGCTTATATCTTCAGTAGATATTCCAAAGCTTTCTGTACCATTTTTGATGACTAGTATTTCATCTATTTGCATCTATTTATCCTATAAACTTTATAAATTAACCTTGTTGAAGTTCATCTGCCATTACAGCAAGATCTTCTACACCATCACCAATATGAGATACAGTCTCAATAATAAGTTCACTAGCTTTACGTGATTCCATAGCATTTCTAGCACTAAGCTCAACTGCTTTTTGAACCTCACTTATACCAATGTTTACTTGGTTCATACCCTCAAGATTTTGATCGTTTACAGCTTTAAGTCCCGTATATCTATCTAATAAATCAACTAACATCTCAATTATTTTACTTATATCATTTATAAGTGTGTCAATGTTTGATTGCTCACTGCCTTGTGAAGTAAGTAGGTTACCCCAATCATTTTTAACTGTGTCAATCTCTGAGTTCATCGATTCTACAATATCATTGATTTTTTCAGTATTAGATTCTGAATCTTTAGCAAGATTTCGAATATCAGAACTTACAACAGCAAAACCTTTTCCAAAGTCACCTGCCCTTGCAGCTTCGATAGAACCACTAATAGCAAGCATATTTAATTGAACAATAGAGTTGGAGATGCTACTAACTGTTTTTTCAACACTCTTAGTCTCTTTAACAATTACTTGCAGTTCACTAGCAGCTGCATTACCTTTTTCAATAGAGCCACTAAAAGCTTCTCTAATCTCTGTTACACTAGTTTTAACAACATTAAAAGATACTTTTAATATATCAAAATTTCGACGAGCAATCTCTATTAATTTATCTATATCTTTAGCAGCATCAAGTCCAGCTTCAATTAGTTCTTTGTTTGTTATAGCACTTTGGTTTGTAGTGTGTGATGATGATTCTATCTGATTTAATGCATTTGTTACATCTTCTAAAGCGTTTTGTATATCTTCCATACTTCCACCAATAGTATCAGCTGATAAGGCGATATCTTCTGCTGATTTCATAGTATCAGTTGAAAACTTCAACTCTTCTGCTAGGTTTGAAAGATCTTTAATATCATCTTCTGTTTGCGTAAGAGCATCTGACTGAACATCTATACCGTTTAATGTTTTCTCAACCGATAACGCTATCTCCGCGGAGGCTGTGGCAATCTCTTGTGAGCCATCATTGATTTTAGAGACTATATCACTAAGATTTTGAGTGTAAGTATTTACGCTTCTTGCAGCTTCAACTGAATAGATAGCTATCTTAGTTAGTTCTTCCATTCTAGCACTAAGAGCGTTACCTTTAGTTCCATTCTCTGAAATAATTTCTGTAGTATCACCAATGCTAGCGATTATACCATCTATTGAAGATTGAATTTTTGTAACAAGTTCTGAGATAAATTCAGCATTTTTTTCACTCTCTCCAGCAAGAGCTCTAGTTTCATCAGCAACAACTGCAAAACCTTTTCCATGCTCTTTCGCACGAGATGCTTCAATAGCTGCATTTAATGCTAATAAATTTGTTTGATCTGCAATTTTTGCAATAAAACCAACAGCATCACCAATATTTTGCGAAGATATTTTCAACTCTTCACTTTTTGTAGCTGATTCTTTAGCTACAACTACAGCACTATCCATTCGACCAACTGAATCATTAATTTTATCAACAGAGGACATAATACTATCTCCAGTTGAGAGTGTTGATGATATAACAGTAGATATACTTGAATTCATGCGTGTAATATTAGATGTTATGCTTTTTACATTTGCTAATGCTTGTTCACTTGCACCACTATTTTCTTCAGCAGCAGTTGCAATTTGCTCCATTGAAGATTTTAACTCTTCAATTGCACTAACACTCTCTTGAGCATTATCTAAGATTGTCATAGATACACCAGCAATTGATTCGCTGATTTGTTGCTGTTTAGCTAATGTTCTTTGATGTCTTTTATCTGAACCATTAGATGCAGATGAAGCAGATGATGTATTTTTTTTCACTAATGCCATTACAATATCCTTATTATATTAATCTAATGTAGCGTAAAGCTCTTCAGCTTTTCTAACTTCTTCTTTTGAAGGCTTAACTCTAATACTGACATATTTAGTATTTCCACTTTTATCTATTGATCTAAGTACTGTCGCATAAACCCAATAAAATCCACCACCCTTACGAGCATTTTTTACATATCCGGTCCAAAAACCTTTAGATTGAACATCATCCCAAAGTGACTTAAAAGCAGCGCGTGGCATCTCTGGATGACGAACTATATTATGTGGTTCTCCTACTAGTTCATCTTCTGCTAAATTTGCAATCCTTAAAAAAGATTCATTGGCATATATAACAATACCTTTTTCATCAGTTTCACTTAATAGATACAAATCATCATATAAAACTTCACCATCATCTAAAAAAGTCAAGCTTTCGGTACTGATGGTATTTTCGTTTTTTGACATAACAAACCTCCATTTAAAAACATTAATTGCACAAGCATACTGATATAAAACTAAAAGTAAATTTAAATATGGGATTTTTTGTATATATTTGATAATTATTTTATTTTTATCACATTTTTATAAGAATTATTTATAAAATAATAAAATTTATTAATTTATCTCTTTAATTAATTAGCTATTAGATTCTGCAACAAGTCAAGAATGACGAAGTAAACGTCACCCTAAACTTGATTTAAGGTCTAATTTTTTAATTAATCAGTGGTCTTAATTAATAAAGAAATAAGGGTAATAAAAGCCAATTTTGGCTTTTATTTAGGTAGAAGAATAATTAAAGCTTATAATTTGTGTAAGCTTTAATTTTAAATTATTGAAGCAATATTCTCGCAGTACAAGGTAGTAATGACGATAGTTTCGTCACTCCGGACTTAATCCAGAATACAATATCTACTGTTGAGAGAGTTCAATTATATATTATCGCGAATATCTAATTTTTCAATTAAAGCTAAATAAGCTACTTTGTCAGTTCTTTTATAATATTTCATTAAACGACGACGCTGACCAACTAATTTTAATAGTCCTAGTCTTGACGCATGATCTTTTTTGAATATTTTTAAATGTTCCGTTAACTCAGCAATTCTTGCTGTTAAAAGTGCAATTTGCACTTCACTTGAACCAGTGTCGCCTTCTTTGCGACCATAATTTGCGATAATTTCTAATTTTTTCGCCGAATCTAAAGCCATAATAGCCTCCTGAATGGTATATTAATCTAACAATTATTAATTCATTAAATTGAGCAAAAGCCCACTTTATTTAATGGCAGAAACTAAAGTTCTACAACCCCTAAAGCTACAAAAAAATAATTTCTTTGAGATTTATAAAGCTAATTTGTAAAAGTTGAAGT
>WFPU01000135.1 GCA_015487435.1 Sulfurimonas sp. | reverse complement strand
ATTCTATATTGTGTATTCTATTAATGAGTTGCATATTATTTTTTATATCAGGTTTCCATTTTATATATTTTGTTTTTCTTTTTATATCATAGTATTCGTGAGCTCCTTTTTCTTTTCCTAGTTCTGTTGCTAGCCACCATCTATCTTTTTTATATATCCATCCCAGCTCTTCAAAGATTTTATTGAGTTCTCGTGCGGATATATCAAAATGTTTTGCTATGTTTGTTACATTCATTCTTCTTCCTTTATCTTGATTACGATATTTTTGATAAATTTTTTGTTCATTCTGTTTTTGTACATATATAAATAAATAGATGAATATAAGTGAAAATATTAAGAAGGTCATATTTCTCTTCTTATAATCCTATTTCTGCAAGTTCTGCCATCATTAAATGATAGAATTTTTTTGTTTTATGTTCGGGTAATTTGTCTATAGCTTTAATCATTTCATTTTTTAGATATTGAGGATTGTTAAGGTCTGGTGCTTCTTTTCTCTCCTCGAAATGTTCTTCAATTATTTTATAAAGTTCTGGTTTGTCTTTTTCCCAATTGTTTAATGTTTGTCTTGAAATGTTAAATAATTTTGCAATATCTTCTTTTTTCAAATTATTTTCCTTTTTTATGGTGTATTATTATACATTTAAGTTATATTAAAGTAAAATAATTGTACAATTTCTTATATATGTAAAATAAATTTACTTATTTATAGGAAGTGACAAAAATGCAAGTAAATCAAAGCCAAATAAAAAGACCTCGTTTAATAGAGCCTTTCTTCAATGAAGATTTAACACCAGATAATAACTTTGTAACATATATAGATTGTACTACAAATGCTTTATCTGCTGTTCATAAGAGTAGTGCCACTTCTAAGAGCCATAATATCAAAGAACCACTTAAAGATGAATATATTTCTCGTGCTATTGATAATACTTTAGTGAGTCAGATGCCAAACAGCATTGTGATTACTATGATTTACATGATAATTTCTCCATATTCAACCATCGCGACTACGTAACAAGTACTTGAGTTTAGTGTAAGACGATTGAATTCACGACCAAAGCTAAGAAGTCGAAAAAAGCTAATGCCCCTCGTCAGTCACTTCTCGGGGGTAAAAAAATGAAGTGTAAAAAGTTAAAAAGTTAGGTATGTAGAGCATATGACACTGTGAGCTATGGTTTTAGAGGTTATTTTTCCTCTTTTTTTCAAAAAAAACTCACTGTATATGTTCTACATACTTAATTATATCAATGATTAAGTTAAAAATTTAATTTCACTGAGGAGTGACAAAATGACAACACATTTTATAGGACAGTTATTAGAAGTTAAACCTATCGAAACTACAGATAGAAAGACGGATAAAATCAAATACAGTACGGACTTAACAGTCATGTTTGATGGCATAGACGAAGAGGGATATAAAAAAGTCTCTGTTGAAACTATTAGTGTAGATGAAGAGTACTATGATGATTTAAAAGATAAAATAGGCAAGGTAATCGCCCTCTCTTACACCTCAAAAGTATCTCAATACGGCACAAGTTTCTACCCAGACCGTTCAATGCCCGTTCTCGTTCTCGAAAACAACCCATTAGACTACTCAAGATTTAAAAGAGAGTCAAAAGGTGCTAAAACTAGCAAATAGCCACCCGCAGGGTATAAGGGGGTAATCCCCCGAATGGCTCCGCCCAAGTATATAGCAATAAAACAAGTGATACAGATTATGCAAGTAAAGCTTAATGAGAAGTTAGCCTAAGATTTATCTTCCTAAATGCCCGCTCTTAAATGATAGCTAAAGGGCGATAGCCTACGGCTCAAGGTGGTTAAAAAAGCTCTGGCAGTATCTTCATCGCTAAAAGAGAAAAAGGAAAACTCATGAAACGCAATGCCTTCACAATGATAGAACTAATCTTCGTTATTGTCATATTAGGAATACTCTCAGCAGTAGCACTCCCAAAATTTATAGGTGTGCAAAAATCTGCAACAGCTCAAAAGCTAGTCGCATTTGTTGGAACAATGAATAGAACAGTTTTACCCTCTATGTATTTATCTACTTACCAATCAGGTGGAAGTATAAAAACTCTTACTATAAGTGATTATACCTCAGTACCTAGCGAAGCAAGTGACATAAATATATCAGCATGTACAAACGGAAGCTATGCAAGTGTTGTAACTACAAGCATAGGAGCACAGATATACTGTAGAGATGGAAACAGTACAAACCCGCCAAGATTTGCATTTGCAACAGATGGCAACACAAGCTTAGATAATTCCTATTTTAAATAGGAACAAATATAAACATGAGTCACTTTTTTTATAATTTTGCACTAACTATCCTTAATATGGTTAATGCAGAGTTACATTAAGGGTGACCTGCTAATTTTTTTAAAGGGGACATATTATGTTCAAAAATCTTAAAAAAGCCGTAGCTCAAAACAAAATTGCTGTTGGTGCTATTGCTTCATCTGTTTTAACTGTATCTAGTCAAGCGGCTGTTGCTACTCCGCTTTCATATTCAACTGCAACTGGTTTTACTGGTTCTATTGATATGACAAGTTATTCAACTGCTATCACTGTGGTTTTAGGTGTTGTTGCAATCGTTATCGCAACTTCAATCGGTTTCAAAGCTCTTAAAGGTGCTAAGAACGCTTAATGCAAAAAGAGGTTATTAATTTAACCTCTTCACTCAAAAAAGGAAATTTAATATGTTACTACCTCTATCATCACATACCATTATAGTATTAAATTCTCTCATTGGCATAATTGCAGTAGCAAGCATAGCAACAATAGCTGTTGAACTAGGACTCAAAGAAATTTTAAAGGCTAGAAATGCTTAAACTAATTATCATACTTATTTTAATCGTTTCTAACTCGTCCGCTTACACATTTACAGTAATCGACATCACTACAAATTCGGCATTTAATTACTTCTCAAGTTTGTTTATATGGCTCTTTATAATTCAAGCCCCTCTCTTACTTGCTATTTCACTATTCAAATTTGTAAAGAAGATTTTATTATGAAAAAGTATCTATTTATATTACTCTTCACAATAAATGCTCTTCATGCTTATGTATATGATACAGTAACGGGACAATGCGAAAACTACACACTTGATGCAGAAATGTACCTTTTCGATAATAACAACAACTGTATCTTGACTTATCAACTAGGAGACATATATTTTGATAGTAGATATAATAAAACTTTTCAAGTTACACAACCTTTACAATGTACTAATAATAGTAACATTTGGTACGGTAAGCCTCTTCTTTTTGATACTGCTAACCCCCTCACTTGTTCTACTGGCACTCTTAACACTACGACCTGCACATGTTCAACAGCGACAACAGCAACACAAACACCAAGTGCAACAACCGTTACAGTTACCACAAATAACACTCTAGGAATGACGGACACCGATTTTAATTTCCTTATGGGAGTAAGTGGCACACTCTTTGGTGCGATATTTTTCTTCTTATATTCATATTTTTTAATGGGGCTCTAAAATGAAAAAGATATATATTTTACTATTTAGTTTTTTTATTTTAAATAGTTCTCTTTATTCATATAGTTTTACTTCTAACCCACCTAATATTTCAAGTAATAATACTTGGATACTTAATATTCAAAGTTCTATGCATGATAACTTATCTGGACATTGTGCAAATTTGAATGCTTTTATAGGAAATTGGGCTTCTTTTAGTAATAGTTATAATGCTTATAGAATTGCTAGTGCTAACGATTATTATAATAATGGTAATAAGTGTGGTATAGTATTTGATAGTTATAATTCAGTAACTTCTTCTTCTTGTGTTGCTCCTAATGTTATAGACCCAGTAACTCATGTTTGTGCTCCTTTTGTTCTTCCCACATGTACAGCAACCCAATTCCTAAGCGATAACAATAAAACATGTATAGACAATACAGTACAAAGTCAAAGTTCATCTAATGGAGTGACAGAATACGAGTATTTAAATGGAGATTATCAAATATGTGATACAGCAATTCAATCATGTGCAACTTATGATAAAAATGGTAAAAAAATTGCAAATATACCTATCAATGGAACGACTTACAATACTCTTACGGGTACACTTGTAGTAAAAGCTATGAAAGTTGGCGGAGTTGTTTTATCTGCCATTGCTGGTGGTATTGCAATAGTTGGTAGTGTTGGTACTGCTGGTCTTGCTCCTGCGGCTGCAGCTGCTGTTGCTTCATTTACTGCTACATATGGCACATTGAGTATGACTTCTTTATTAGGTTTAACTGGAACTGCTTATTTAGGTGATAATCCTTATATTGAAAATACTCTTTCAAATGATAACCTAGCGAGTACAGCAAAGGGTATAAAAGTAAATTTATCAAATATGGACTTCTCAAAAGAAAGTCCAAAAGTAAGTAAATCAGTAGACCCTGCAACTGGTGCAACTGTATCAACACTAAGCCAAAGTGATGGTACAACTACATCAGTGAAAGAAGATACTACTAATGTAACTGTAACTCAAACAAAACCTACGGGAGAAGTTCATGAAGTAGTAATTCCAAAAACAACTTTAACGACTCCACCCGTAACGAATGACTTTACCGAGCAAAACAATATTCAAGATTTTACATATAAAGAAACAGTTACACCCCCTCCAGTCATTAACAATGACGGCTCAGTAACAACACCCGCAAAACAAACATATACTCATTCTCTTACTTCTACAAACCAAAACACGGTGACAAGTTCCACAACTGTAGCAAATACAGCAACACAAACACCAAGTGCAACAACTGCACCGACTCAAACGACAAGTACAACAACGGACTCAACGGGATTAACAAGCACAACAACAACGGACAGCAAAGCAATTACAGAGAGACTTAACACATTAATACGACAAACGACTAAAGCAAATGGAGACAGAAAAACTACAAATGATTTACTCTCTCAAATTCATAATACAAATGAGCTTATGCAAACAGCATTGCATAATATAAATAGTGATACTTCCTCTATAAATACCGAAATGGTGAGTGCTAATTCAAAACTATCAAAAATTGATACTCAAACAAAAGATATAAGAGACGACTTACGAGCTATAAAAGGCTCTATATCTGATACTGGAAATTCTGCAAGTACATTTGATTCAGTTATACAAGAATTTACGAAATTTAAAGATAACATTGCTAGTCAATATGATAGTATATTATCTCAAGCTACTTCTTTAAAATCTTCTTTAAGTAATGGTTTTGTTAATAATTTACCGACTGCAATTGTAACAACTTGCCCTTATACTAGTAATGTTGAATTTGTGGGAAAAACGATACCTTTAAATATTGATGTGTGTAATGTCTTATCACCAGTTTATTCTACTACTTATTTTATGTTTTATATTTTATTTTTTGCAGGTTTTACAATTATGACATTTAATATTTTAATTAATACAAGGAGTACATAATGCCTGCAATTGGTAGAGTCATTGGTTGGATTCTTGAAAAAATAGCTAAGAAACTTTTAGTGATTGGTATACAAATTTCTGCTTCTACGGCTTTAATTTTAGCTCATGCCGCTTTATTGGGTTTTTTTCTTTATGCAATTTTATTTGTTTATAATAAATATAATGATTTATTAAATAATATCAATAATATGACAACTCAATCAGATTTATTAGGTGTTGCATTACATGTTATGCAAGCGATTGGTTTAATTAATGCTTTTAATGATGTATTTGCGATATTTAGTCCTTTTTTAATTGCTTATTTAACTTATCGTGTCAGTTTAGCTGTATTTAATGCTTATGAAAGAGTATCAAGTGAAATATTTAAAGTCGGTGTATTAACAGAAGAATAAAAAGGAAAAGAAGTGGCAATCTCATTCATAACAGGTGTTCCAAGAAGCGGTAAAAGTTATTTTTCTACTTACCAAATTTGGAACATGTACAAAAACGAAGTACCAAAAAAATCAAAATATAAATTCATAACCGATTTTAAGCAATATTGGAATTTTTATGTATCGCCCCAGTTACCTAAAAAGTACTATGAAACGACATATCTAAACATAAACGAATTTAATTTCGATTTTAGCCCACGACTAAAAAAACTTGATTTTGATAAATTAGTGAAAGATTTAAGGCTTTTACATCGTATGAATGTAAGCCAAAAAAAGCCAGATAGTGAGTTAATCATAAAAGCCAAAGAACTCGGCTTATATAATTGTCTCATTATCGTAGATGAAGCCGCACACTATTTCACAAAGCCCGTATCTGAGGTTTTAGTATGGTGGTTTACTTATCATGGACACATTCATCAAGATATACACATTATCACTCAACATGTAGACCAAATCCCCGCCGATTATTTAAAAAATGGAGAGTTTTTTTACAAAGCTTACCCACCAAGTAAAGCTATTTTTCAAAACAAATTCTCGCTGGGGCTTTACAGCTGTATAAATTTTTATAAAACTTGTAAAACGCAAGATTTAACTATCCCCTTTGTGCCTGCTGTTGGTGAATTGTATGTATCGGGAAAGAAAGCCCCTCGTAAGTCCATACTTAGGAAGTATATTTATATTCTCATCGGTGTATTATTATTCCTTGCATATGCAATATACAACATGATGGACTTCCAAAACCAAATTATTGAAGAAAATATACAAGATAACAACATCACAAAAGAGTCTAAAATAATTGTAAAGAGTACAAATGCAATAGATCCAGGAACTCAAGAAAAAGTTGATGATAGTAACAGCACTTTTTTTGATGATTTAAAAGATTTAAGTTTTGTAAAATTCAACTGCATAAAGAATGTTTGTTCCTCTGAAAAATATAAAGAAATTCCTTTTGATTTCCTCCTCTTAATCCTCAAAAACTCAAGCAAGTTTTACTTAAATGAGCATAGTGTCAATTACAACTATAAAAGCTACAGTGTACTTCTCAATACACAAACAAAAGCTTTTCTTGCTCGCTCTTTTACAAAGTACGACCCAGAAAGCCAAAAGAAAAATAAAAAGCCAGAATTTAATATATTTGGGGAGAGAAACAAATGAGATTTTTAATAGTTTACATACTCATGATAATAACACTCTATGCGGATAACATAGAATTGAATTTAAAAGATTTCGCACAGCTCGTTTCCACACAGCACAGAATAAATATTTTAATAGATGATGAAATAAAAAAAGACAACTTCTCCTTTTTTGTGCAAAAAGATAAAAATACAGTTTTACTCTCTGCATTTAGAAGAATGTTACGGCTTAAGGGTCTGATACTGCAATATGATAACAAAAAATTCTACTACATCAGAAAAATAAAAAAGCAAGCTGAGCCAAAAAAGAACATATATGTAATAAAGCTAAAGACTCTTACATTTGAAGATTTTAAGCCCATATTCGCACAATTCAAAGAGTTAAAATACAACTACATAAAAAATAGCAATTCGATTGTCTTAATATGCACAAAGCAACTCTATACACAATTAAAGCCCCTCATACAGCAAAACGACTACGTGCAAAAGCAATTCCAATTAAAGCTTACAATAGTAGAGACAAATAGAGACGATGTAAAAGACAGAGGGGTACAGATAAACAGCTATATACAATCAAATAAAGCTGATAGTAGTATAAAATACTTTATAGATTTATTGACTCTCCCATCTACAGCAAGCAAAAATATATTTAGCAACTCAAGCGGTGGGATTACGGCTTCACTGCATTTTTTAAACAGCTTAGGAGTCTCCACTATAAAAAGCTCTCCAGTACTTACGGTGCAAAGTGGTAAAAAAGTCTACTTTTCAAGCGGTCAAAATATACCCTATGAAGTAAGCTCCAGCTCTACCAATGGAGCAAGCCAAACAAATCAAACATCAGTCGAATATAAAGACGTAGGTTTGAAAATTGGCTTACTGCCTAAGGTAGTAGATGATATATGCTTCATAGATTTAGATTTTGTGATTGAAACAGTACTTAGCAACCAGAACAACACCCCATCAGTAGCAAAAAGAGAACTCAAAAACAGTTTCCAATTGAAATATGGAGAAATACTTGTGTTAAGTGGTCTCCAAGATGAAAGTAACGATAAATCGACCTATGGGATACCTATACTTATGGAAGCCCCTCTTATAGGTCAAATGTTTCGATTTAATACCAATAGTAAGGTGAAAAAGACCTTATCTATTATTATTCAGATTGTGAAGTAATGCACTACGCAAGCCGAAAAAGCGGGTTTCCCGCTTTTCGGCACGGAGTGCCCTTGGCTATCTATAAAAAGTTATTCGACAAATTAAAAGGAAGTGACAAAATGAAAAAATACGGTTTAACAGATTATCAAATAGAGTCTGCAAAGAATAAATTACAATTTAATACTGAGTATATGAAGTCAAACGGCATACAACTTGATAATAAATTTGTGCCTTATGCTGATTTCGTGGCAAATTCATATATAAATTCGGATAGATATGTTGCTGAATTACAACATCGTGCATGGTCTATCTATGAATATGCACAAGAGAGAAAATTAAAAAATATATTTTTTACACTTACACTCCCTTCAAAATGGCATGCAAAAAAGACTTTTAAAAATAAATTGGTAAATAATCCTAAGTTCGCTGGGAGAAAATATATATGCACAATTAATAAAATTAAGTTTATTAATGCCCATGTAGTGCAAAAAGTCCCATATATTGAGTCAGAACTAGACTTCTCTCAAACAGTCGATAAGTACACACCTCGTAATGCTTCTAAAGAATTAACGAAAATGCTTAGTAAATTATTGAAAGACCGTTCTTATACAGATATTGATAAATCTGATAAATGTTTTTTTCGTGTAACAGAGCCACATAAAGATGGTACACCACATTTACATATTTCTTTATTTGTTCTTGAAAAATATGTAGAGAGAATAGTTAAAGCACTTAATCGTTTCTATCCTGCTCCAATGGGAGACATTGAAACAAATGTTAAAAGCCCAGTAAAGTACCTTATGAAGTATGTTTTAAAGACTTTGGACGACTTAAGAGAAGAGGGGAGTAGCACTACTAATCTGACTCTATGGTACCTATATCACGGTATTTCAAGGTTTTATACTTCTCGCACTTTTATTAGTTTAGAGATATATAGAAAACTTAACGGAATGTACACACTAAGGGACTTAACTGCTTCGTATAATGATGAGCTCATATCTGTACAAATAGACCCAGAAACAAAAGAAATTAAACACATAGAAGATGAACACGGCATTATATACACTGCAAAGCCGATTAATTGGTTTGAGAAACTATTTCAAGCTGATTATGATGATGCAGATTTAAATAAATTTGAACCTCTCCCAGAACCAAAAGAAGCCAAACCTATTGATATTATTATAGATGGTGAGGAGTTTGTTTATTACAAAGGAACTGTCTCAAAATACAATAAAAAGCCGTATCAGATGAATGATTTTGAACTATATCAATATTTTCAAAGCCTAGATATTGACACAGTGGACGATAAGCATTACATATACACTCGTAATTTACTCATCGAGAGGGGTTATGTAGTGGGTGAGCGGTTGAAACTCACAGCTATAGAAGATATGCAAAGAGAATTTGAATGTGAGGAGATATTTTAAAAATGAATGGTTTAGATATAGCATTAGCAAATGAAATGGGTGTTGATTATAATGAACATATGAGTGATTCTTCACTTGAGTTTTTGAATGAGTTTGATTTTACGAGAAGACATACTTGTATTATTTGTAATAGAAAAAGATATGAAAGATATATGAAACCTGTTTTACATAGTTCTTGGGCTTGTAAAGATGAGTATCATTTTCAAGTATGTTGCGATAATAAAGAGATACGAATAGCTGAGAAAATTATAGAAGATATAAAAAGATTTAAACATATAAATATTCGGCATATTGTCGGAAAATAACTCAAGTTATTGTCACTCCTGAACGGACAAAATCTTAAGACAAAATAGGAAAATAAAAAATGATAAAATTTAGTCACTACTCATCTCTATATCTTGAATTTAAAGAACATGAGTTGAAACCATCAACATATTATAAATATAAAAATATTGTTTTTTCTCGTATTCTTCCATATTTTAAAGATATAGAAATAAATATTATAAGACCATCAGATGTAAAAAAGTGGCTTTATGGTATTGATGATGTAGGTGCAAAATCAAAGAAGCATTATATTGGTGTGTTGAGTGGTATATTTCAAGAAGCTTTATATGATGATGTGATTTCAAAAAATCCAGTGAAACAGATTCGTATGCCTAAATATGAAAAGCCTATTATTACTCCATTTACTGCTGACGAGGTTTATATAATTTTAAATCATGCAGAAAATTACAATTATAGACACTATTTAGCTATTGCATTTTATACGGGTATGCGAAGTGGTGAAATTATTGCACTTAAAAAATCTGATATAGATTTTAAAAGAAGAGTAATAAATGTTTCTCGTTCTCGTGGAATATTTGGAGAGAGTACACCAAAGACTAAATACAGTGTGAGAGAAATTCCTATTATTGATAGTTTATTACCATACTTACAAGATGTATGTAATCACCATGATTATGAGTATCTTTTTATAAACCAATATAAAAAACCATATAGAGATAATAATGTATTTACATATAAGTTTTGGAAGCCATCACTTGAAGAGCTAGGAATTAAATATAGACGACCATATAACACACGTCACACATACGCAACAAATATGCTTTATAATCAGATTGTATCTCCTGTCCAATTAGCACAGCTTTTAGGTCATGCAAATACACAAATGGTTTATGATGTATATGTAAATTATTTAGATAAACAGTTTGACAATTTTGATAATTCTATTGTAGTTTATAAGTAAGGGGTAAAGTAAGGGTTTTTAGTATTTCTAAATATCTCTTTGAAAGTCCCTATTTTAGGGGGTCGTGGTGCGCAGAGGGGGATTTGAAAAAACCTTACCCTAAAAATTCATTTAATTATAGATTATTATTAGTTTGGTATACTTACAGAATGAAGAAAGTTTATGCAGAGACTGGTAAATATCTTTATGATATTTCTAAAATAGTTTTAGGTTTAGCAGTTATTACTCCTCTTATAAAAAATGAGAGTATGAGTATGATAGCTTTAGTTTCGTCGTTTGTGATATTTTCACTTGGTGCATTTTTTATAAAAAAAGGAGAGTAGATGAATACTTATTTAGCTATATTATTATTTTCATTGGCAGTTACAGCAACTGTTTTGATTATGGGAAAATTTGATAAAAAGAAACCGAATATCCATTAGATTTCAGAGAGTATTTTTACTATGATATAATTTTAATCGTAACAAAGTTTATCTTGAATAAATCTAATTAACTACTAGATGGTGTTAAGTGATTAGGCTGGGGCTTTAGGGTCTTAGCCTTTTTTTTTGCTTATAAATAATTTTATCTATTTGGACATATTACTTTTACTTTGGTATACTCCGTTTGATGTTCAAAGTATTAGAAATATTGCGAATTTAAGAGATTAACTACCTCTTATAGGTGTTTCATTAATATTAAAAAGACTATTATTATTTGGCAGAGCAAGACAACAGAGGGATTAATTACCCCTCTGGCTATTATTGAATGTCTCATTTATTATTGGGATAACTTGATATTCAACAATATCGTTATTTTCTTGAATATACGTATATGCACTTTTTGATAGACATTCTTTAGGTGTTACATAGAGTATTTTAGATTTATAATTTTTAATTAAATTCCATAAAAAGTTTTCTTTTTTTAAATATTCTCT
>WFPU01000134.1 GCA_015487435.1 Sulfurimonas sp. | reverse complement strand
AGTAAATATTTTAAATTCAGACCTAACTATTATTACAGAAGCACCTGATATTTTAGTAAAAGACCTTCACTTAGTAGCATCTAAAAATTATATAATTAACTCTAAAAAAACAGAAGATGATCTTACTTTATCAACATATTTTTATCAAAAAGATTCTCATCTATCAGACAGATATCTTCAAAAAAGTGAAGAGTATTTTAAACTCTATAAAGATATATTTGGGTTTATCCCTTTTAATGAGTTTTCTATCATAGAAGCCCCCTTTCCTGCTGGATACTCAATGCCAACTTTTACACTTATTGGTCAGCAAATTATTGATAAAAATTTTGTAATTAACAACTCTTTAGGGCATGAGATAGCTCATCAATGGTTTGGAAATTATGTTTATTCTCCAGATCAAGGAAATTGGAGTGAGGGGATGACTACTTTTTATTCTGATTATCTTTATGCAGAGAATGACAATAGAGGATATGAGTATAGAAAACATATGCTCATAAAGTACAACTCTTATGTAAACTCTAACAATGAAATATCACTTATAGAGTTTAAACACAAGCAAGCCGAGAGTAAAAATGCCATTGGATATGGGAAATCAGCTTTTTTCTTTTATATGCTTGAGAGAAAAATTGGAAAGGAAGATTTTAATAAAGGTATAAAATTACTTTTAGAAGAGTATCCGTTTAAAGTTGCTTCATATAAAAACTTAAGGGAGATATTTGAAAGGGCATCTGGAAAAAAACTACTAGACTTTTTCAAAACATGGGTTTACAAAAAAGGAGCCCTTGATTTTAAAATCAATAATATAAATCTAATGTATATAAAAAATAACTATGTTTTAGAGTTTGATCTTATAAATAACCTTAATTCTGGTCAACTTCCTATATCTATCTGCTCAGATGATGAATGTTTATATAAAAATATAGATTTATCTCAAAAAAAACATACTCTTGAATTAGATATAGAGCCTACTAAAATTATTGCAGATAGTGGGTATGAAATTTTTAGAAAACTAGATGCAAAAGAGATCCCTCCTGTGATTTCTAAAGTTCTCTCAGGTAATGCTATCTTAGTAATTGACAAAAAAAATGAAGAAAAATTTTCTAAATTAAAACACGCATATAAAAATTTTAAATACGCGGATGAAATTACATATAAAGAACTTAAGGAGAACGATATTTTCATTGTTGGCTCTAAAAATTCTTTACTTAAACAACTCACAATTGATTTTGAGATGCAAGGTGATACAAAGATTGAAGTATTTAAAAATCCCCTAAATGAGAACAAAGTTATTGCTGTATTTGAGATGGAAAAGTTATCTCATTCTATTTATTATAAACTAAAACATCTTGGAAAATACTCAACTGTAATCTTTAAAGATGAAACTATAATAGACAAAAAGATAAAAAAATCTCTAAATGGCGTTACATATGAGATAAATAGTTCATCATTAGCACTTAAACCACAGGCTCAAAAATTTAATAATATTATTGATGATATCACTAAAACTAAAGTTGTATTTATTGGTGAAAATCATACCTCTTTTTCAAGCCATCTAAACCAATTAAAAATTATTAAAGAGATGTACAAAAAGAATAATAAAACTGCAATAGCTATGGAGATGTTTCAAAAACCTTATCAAAAATATCTTGATGCTTTTATAGCTGGAGATATAACTGAAAAAGAGATGGTTCAAAAAACTGAGTATTTTGATAGATGGAAATATGATTATGAACTTTATAGACCTATTATATTATTTGCAAAAGAGAAAAATTTACCAATAATAGCTATGAATATAGATAGAAAAATTACAAAACAAGTGGTAACTGATGGTCTTGATTCATTAAGCCAAGAGCAACGCGAACAAATCCCATACTCTATAGATTTTAGAGATACAAACTACAAACAACAACTGCAAATGATCTTTTCTATTCATAAATCTAAAGAGTTTAAAAGTTTTGATGAATTTTACCATGCACAACTTGTTTGGGATGAATCAATGGCTAAAAATGTAGTTGATTTTATGAAAATAAATCCTAATTATTCTGTTGCTGTTTTAGCTGGAAATGGACATATTATGTATGGATATGGGATTCCTAATAGAATGAAAAGACAAGGTGTAAGTGAGTATACTATTGCTCTTAACATGAAAAACCCCTCACCAGGTATTGCAGACTATATACTATACCCATCAAATATAGGCACTACAAAAGCTAAAAAACTAGGTGTTTATCTAAAAGGTGGAGATGAATTAGAGGTGCTATCACTTGTTAAGAACTCTCTAGCTGCCAAAGCAGATATAAGAAAAGGAGATATTATTGTCGCTTTTAACGGAACTCCTATAAGTAAACTTAGTGAACTAAAAACAGAGCTTGCTTTTGTTAATAATAGTGCAAAATTAACATTAATAAGGGATTCTGAAAATATTGAAATAGATATTGATTTTTCTAAGTATTAGTTAAAGCAACTTACTTATACCAATCCCCAATAAGAATCGAAAGTTTAAACGAGTATATTTTATCTTAGCGGGGATTGGTATTATAATGGTATAATTCAATAAATAGAGACATCTGATTAATTAGAAACTAAACCCTAAATCAAGTTTAAGGTGACGATAATTCCGTCATTCTGGACTTGGTACAGAATCTAATAGCTAATTAATCAGAGAGTTCAATAAATAAAAAAGAGTATAACAGATGCACACACTAAGTGTCTCCTCACTAAACGAACAGATAAAAACTTTACTTGAGACAAGTTTCACTCGTGTACTTGTTGAGGGTGAACTCTCCCGCATCACTTTTCATAATTCTGGACATATATACTTTACATTAAAAGATAGTGATTCTGCCATAAGTGCAGTTATGTTTCGTGGAAATGCTTCAAAACTAAAGTTTCAACTCAAAGAGGGTATGATAGTTATCTTGGATGGAGCTATATCTCTTTACAAGCCTCGTGGAAGTTATCAAATAAACTGTTTTTCAATAGAACCAGCAGGTCAAGGCGCTTTAGCTTTAGCGTATGAGCAACTAAAACAAAAACTACTTGATAAAGGTTATTTTGATACCTCTATAAAAAAAGAATTACCTAAATTTCCTAAAAAAATTGCTTTAGTTACATCAGCAACTGGTGCAGCCTTGCAAGATATGTTAAAAGTAGCACAAGAAAGATATAAAAATATAGAGATTGATATTTATGATGTGTTGGTTCAAGGCGATAGTGCAGCTACTTCAATTTCAAATACCATAGCTTTTGTAGATACAAAGGGATATGATATTATAATAACTGGTCGTGGTGGCGGAAGCATAGAGGATTTATGGGCATTTAATGAAGAGATAGTAGCAAATGCAATTTTTAATGCAATAACACCAATAATTTCGGCTGTAGGACATGAGATAGATAGTGTTATAAGTGATTATGTTGCAGATTTAAGAGCTCCCACTCCAAGCGCTGCAATGCAGATGTGTCTACCTGATACAAATGAACTTTATCAATATTTAGATGGTATAGCAAATCAATTTTCACAAATTATAGAACAAAAAATATATAACAAAAAACAAGAGTTATCCCATCTTAAAAACTCTCTCATTCAACACTCAATAGACAAAAAAATAGCTCAAAAATTAGAGATTGTTAAACAGTTAAAAGAGAATTTTTCACAAAATATCTCTTTTAAACTAAATGTTGCTTTAAATCAAGTTAATAGTTTACAAAAAATGTTAGAATCTAATCATCCAAAACTAAAAAATAAAAAAGGTTTCGCACAAATTTCACAACAAAATAGACTCATAGATTTATCTTCATTAAAAGTAGATGACAATTTCGAGGTTATGAATGACAAAGTGAAAATTAGTGCAAAAGTAATAACTTGGAGTAAAATCTAATCCTTTGTGGCTAAATATTTATTGCATAAATATTTGCTCATCAAGGGATTTAACACCACATAAGGAAAAAATAATATGAGTTATCCAAAATTTTATGATCGAATACAAACTATAAAAGTAGTAGACCCACTCTCTTTTGCATTAGGTGCATTTGATAATGGTGAGTATGAGTTTTCATATCTAGATGTTGTTAAATCAGCAGGGCATTCATGCCCAACAGTAGCAGGTGCATATATCATCACATTAACTGCTTTAAATAAATTGTATCCAAACGAAAGAGCTGTTCGTGGAAATATTAAAGTTGAATTTGCAGAAGCATTAGAAGATGGTGTAGCTGGTGTTATAGCAAATGTAATCTCACAAATCACTGGGGCTACTGATAAAAGTGGATTTAAAGGGCTTCAAGGTAAATTTGCAAGGCACTCTTTGATGAGTTTTAACGCAGATATCAATTCATCTGCTAGATTTACAAGAGTAGATACAAATGAGAGCGTAGAGGTGATTTATAATCCATCAGAGATAAAACCAAACCCAAAAATGATGCAAATAATGCAAAAGATGCAATCAGGAGATGCAACAAAAGAATCAAACCTAGAGTTTGGTAGATTGTGGCAAGATAGAGTGCATAGAATATTTGAAAATATAGATAGTGTTGTTAGGGTGGTTTAGATTCTGAATGCCCGTAGGAAATACCCTTGGGGTGCAAGTTAGAATGACGATAAGTCTGTTTAAGCTCAGCGTCATTCCAAGCTTGACTTGGAATCTAGTTTATTTTAAAACTATACTCGGAAAATAAGTATGAAGAGCTACAGCAGTAGTTGCTGATAGTTTTTTCATAAGCTTATCAAACTTATTCTCTTTATTCCATCTTGGTGTAATAACTCCACTAAGTTGTTTAACTTTCTCTTTAGCATCATATTTCACCCCAATAGAATCAATTAAACCAATTTTTTTAGCTTGGGCTGCTGTAAATATGTGAGCATTTGCATATAGATCCCTTCGTTTATAATCAAGCCCACGAGCTTGTGCAACATCACGGGTAAACATATCGTAAGTGCCTTGTATGACTTTGTTTAACTCATTTACTTCATAGTTTTTCCAAGGTCTATCACTTGTACCTACTTTTTTGTATTTTCCAGCTTGAACACTTTGAGTTTTAATACCAATCTTGTTCATTAGTTCGCTCATATCAGCACCTTGCATAATTACACCAATACTTCCAACCATACTTCCCGGATTTGCCATAATTTCATCAGCCCAAATACTTGCGTAGTAACTTCCACTTGCAATTGTTCCACTAGCATAGACTACTACTGGTTTTTTAGTTTTTAATCTTTTAATGGCATATGCTAATTCAATAGATGGAGAAACAGCACCACCTGGAGAATCTATATTTATTAAAACACCTTTAACATTTATGTTATCACCAGCTTTATCAATTTTTTCTAATACCTCTGTAACGTCTAAAACAGGACCAATTAAGTTGATTTGCATTAGGTTAGTTGGCGTTAAATCTTCTTCAGAACTTGGTGCAAATATTAAAAAAAGAATCAATATAAACAGCATCGCTTTAAAATGATTTTGTATGTAGCTAAGTGTAGCTGTAATGGGAGAAAATATTTTTTTTATAAAATTCATTAAATTTCCTTTTGTCCGTTTATGTAAACTTTTGATACATTATACCTATGAAGTATTAAATGGATAGCTAACTCATCATTAGGAGGTCCATCTAAATCTAAAACTATCATATCAGTATTTTTACCCTCTTTAATCTCTCCAGTATTTAATCCTAATGCTTTAGCCGCATTAATAGTAACACCATCTATAAGAGCTTTTGCAAAATCTAGAAGTGGAGCATCACCATGGGAAAATAATGATATTTTCATCTCTTCAAACAGATCAAGTTTATAGTTTGAACTAAGCCCATCTGTAGCAACTACCCAATTTATATTTTTGTTGTTTAACTCTTTAATATTTAGAGTTTTATTACCAAGTAACCTATTTGAAATTGGACAATGAATTACAGTGTGGTTGTTATTTGAAATATTTTGTAGTTCATCTTCATTTGCTTCAACTACATGAGTTAAAAGTGTATTATATCCATTAAAATATTCTAAAAATTCTTTAGAACCACTCACAGCAGTTTTTTGTTTTAAAAGATTTACAAAAAACTCTTTAAAGTCGCCATCGCTCTTATCTAACCAATCTCTTTCAGCCTTACTTTCCATAAAATGAGCTGTAAGTTTTAGATTTTCATCTTTAACAATTCTAAGTGCTTTTTTAATCAAAACAGGGTGAACAGAATATGGCGAGTGAATAGCAATAGCTGGATAAAATCCATCTCTTTTTACACCTTTAGAGGCATCAAGACGAGATAAAAAATCAGTAAATAAAGCATCAGCCATTGTAGCTTGTGAGCCTATTAGTTCATTAAAAAACACAACATTTTGTTTTGCATTTTCACATGCGGATAGATCCATTCCATGTGAACTTATTGCTCCAAATGTTGTAATCCCAGATATTAACATATTTTCAATTGCTTTAGAGATACAACCAGCGTCACATCCACCAATCAACTCTTCACGATTTTCTATTACACTATAGAGCCAACCCATAAAATCACCATAAGATAATTCAGTTTTATTTGCTGAAAATTCTATGTGGACATGAGCATTGATTAAACCAGGCATTAAAAGTGAGTTTTTTTCTAGTATTTCAATATCAACATTTGGAAACTCTTTTGTTAATTCATCAAGTGGAGCAAGTTTTATAATTTTTTTTTCATAAGCTATCGCAATATCTGAAAGTAAGGTGTTATTTGTATATATATAATTTGGTGAAATAATCTTCATTTAAAATCTTTTTGGTAAATTTAAAATAGATTATGCTTAATTTTGCTAAAATATCTCCTTAAAACACTTACTTATAAAACTTAAAAGGTAAAAAATGAAAATAGTAGTAATCCAAGGTCCAAATTTAAATATGCTTGGTGTTCGTGAGCAACATGTTTATGGTCCGATGAAATTAGAGCAAATTCATGCTCAGATGAAAGAATTTGCAGATAAAAGTAACTTAGAGATAGAATTTTTTCAAAGTAACTTAGAGGGTGAAATTGTAGATAAGATTCAAGAGTGCTATGGTGATACTCATGGTATTATAATTAACCCAGCTGCATATACTCACACATCTATTGCTATTCGTGATGCTATTAGTGCTGTAGCAATTCCAACTATTGAGGTTCATATTTCTAATATTCACCGTCGTGAAGATTTTAGAAAAGAAAATATGATAGCAGCAGTATGTTCATCTTCAATTGTAGGTTTTGGACCGTTTAGCTACCATCTAGCTATGGTTGGTATGACTCAAATTTTTCAAGAGTTAGCAGCAGCTCAAGAAGCACAGAAAAAAGCTCAAGAGCAAGAATAAGGTAAAAATGTATTTAAAGCGTAAACTAAATAACTATTTAACAAGTTTTAAAAGTTTACATTTTTCTTATAAAACTACTCAAAAAACTTCCTTCAGGCATCTTGTGACTATAGGAGTTGGTGGAAATATTGGAGATGTTAAGCGAAGGTTTGAACATCTTTTTTATTTTTTAAAAAAAGATATACAAATTGAAGTATTACAAACATCATACATCCTTAAAAATCCACCTTTTGGATATTTAGAGCAAGATGATTTTTTCAATACTTTAATAGTTGTAAAAACAAATCTTCAACCAAGGCAGATGTTAGATTATCTGCTAAGAGTAGAGAAAAAGTTTTCACGAAAAAGAAGTTTTGAAAATGCGCCAAGGAGTTTAGATTTGGATATTATATTTTTCGATAATAGAGTTATAGATACTCCCAGACTTAAAATCCCACATACCTCTTGGACCAAAAGAGAAAGTGTCATAATACCGTTAATGGATTTAAATATATGAGCAAAATATTAACATTTACTGGAAAAAGCCCATCAGAAGCATTAAAGCGTGCTAAAATAGAGGTTGGCGATGAAGGTATGCTTATTGAGACCAAAGAGATTCGGAAAAAAGGTATAGGTAGAGAGCCACTTTATGAGATTGTTATTTTATTAGAAGATGATGATATATCTGCATCCTATTCAAAACCAAATAAACCATTACAAAAACAAAAACCATTAAGAGAAAAAAGTGAAGATGTATTATTTGATATCTCAAGTGCAGCTGAACAAATTTCGCAAATATCTGATGTAACAAGACCTCAATTTGAGTATGGACAAACAGCAAAATCTTCTAGGACAAGTGTATCTGAATCTGAGCCTAAAGAGCTAAAAGAGATAAAATCTCAAATCACTAAATTAAGTGATAAAGTAAAACTAATTCAAAATATGTTTTGGGATGAAAAAGCACCTGAATTAGAGAGTAAAATACCACCAGAATTCGCAGAGATATATAGACTTTCATCTCAAAGTGGAATGGCAAGAGAACATTTAGATGCTATTATGAAGATGACTCTAGAGCATATGCCTATTAAAATGCGTGAAAACTCTGTTACTATAAAAAGATATTTTCAAACTGTACTTAGAAAAATGATTCCTGTTCGTCTTGAAAGCACACCGGGGATAGGATCTAAAAAAGTAATCATGCTAGTTGGTCCTACTGGTGTTGGAAAAACTACATCGATTGCTAAACTTGCAGCTCGTTACTCTTTTTTAATGCAAAAAAAATACAAAGTTGGTTTAGTCGTTTTAGATACTTATCGTATTGGAGCGGTTGAACAACTTATGCAATATGCTAGAATGATGAAACTTGGAATTGAGACAGTAGTTGATCCACCAGAGTTTGCAAGTGCACTAGAATCATTAAAATATTGTGATTATATACTTATAGATACTATGGGTTCAAGCCCTTATGATAAAGCTAAAATTGAAAAAATATATGAATGTTTAAATGTTAGTGGAGTTGACTATAATATTGATGTTGTTTTAACAATGCCAAGTTCTATTAAATATGAAGATATGTTACTCACATATAACAATTTTTCAAATTTAAATATAGATACATTGATGTTTACAAAATTAGATGAAACAAGATCTTATGGAAATATTTTTTCTCTTGCTTTTGAAACTAAAAAGCCAATTAGTTATTTTTCAGTTGGTCAAGAAGTTCCTGAGGATTTAGTATGTGCTACAAGTGATTTTTTAGTTGAGTGTATGTTAAATGGCTTTAACCGGAGTAAAGCATGATAGGACATCAAGCTGAAAAATTAGAAGCCCTTGTTGCATCATCAGCTAAAAAGCGATCTCGAAATACTCGCTTTATCGCGATTACAAGTGGTAAGGGTGGAGTTGGAAAAAGTACTATTAGCTCAAACCTTGCTTATCTTTTATCAAAGAGCGGGCTAAATGTTGGTATATTTGATGCAGATATAGGACTTGCTAACTTAGATGTAATGTTTAATGTAAAAATTAAAAAAAATATATTACATGTAATAAAAGGTGAAGCAACTGTATCAGATATTATTATCCCTATAACAAAAAATCTTATCCTTATTCCAGGTGAAAGTGGAGATGAGATTTTAAAATATTCAGATAATGCTCTTTTTGAAAAATTTATGCAAGAAGCTGAAATTCTTGATAAATTAGATGTTATGATAATAGATACAGGAGCAGGTATAGGAGATCATATTCAGATGTTTTTAGATGCGGCTGATGATGTAATAGTTGTTACAGTACCTGATCCTGCTGCTATTACAGATGCATATGCTACAGTAAAAACAATAGCAAATTTTCGTAGTGATATTGGGATGATTTTAAATCAAGTAAAAAATGAAAGAGAAGCGGTAGCGATTTTTAATAAAATTAAGCAAGTTGCGGACTCAAATATTTCTCAAGACTTAGATTTAAGTTTTTATGGAAAAATAACTAGTGATGCTAAAGTTTCTTCATCTATTAAAAAAAGGGAATTATTTAGTGTTACATATCCAAATTCAATTCCATATAAAGATTTGGAGAGTATAGCAAATAAAATTATTATTAAATTGGAACGAAATGTGCTGGTTAGTGCAAGTGAGAGTGGTTTAAGTGGACTTTTTAAACGACTAATTCAACATTTTTAATTTATATTATTGGGGTAGTAATGTTAGGTGAAAATTATGTATATTTTTTTACGGTACAAGGTTTTTTTATAGGTATTATATTTGGTGTTTTAAAATCTCTTAGTGCTGAGGGATTATTTCTTTATACTTTTTTTATAACTGCATTTTTTTACCTTTTTTCACATGTTATAATTGCGTTATATTTTAAAACTATTGCACTTAAAGCACATTATTTTCCAAAAGAGATACACGAACGCCATTTAGATATATTTGTAAATGAGATAAATCTTCGTGAACAATTGATAGATTCAGCTTCAAAAATAACAGATGAAGCAGTTAAAGTAAATCAACAAGCAGTAACTAATGGTTGATTTATACAATAGTGATATTAAGCATAAAGAAGATGAACTAGCTATTCAATATCTCCCTGCTGTTAAAGCTATGTCGTTTAGATTAAAAGAGAGACTGCCAAGCTCCATAGATTATATGGACTTATCAGCTATTGGTACAGAAGAGTTAATAAAACTCGCCCGTCGTTACGATGAAAAACTAAATGATAATTTTTGGGGTTATGCTAAAAAACGCGTGTATGGTGCTATGCTTGATTATCTTCGTACATTAGATATCTTAAGTCGTGCTAGTAGAAAGCTTGTAAAAGCTATTAACTATGCTGTTGAAGAGTATAGAGTTGAGAATGATGATGAACCAACTGATGAACAATTAGCTGAGATGTTAGATGAGAGTGTAGAGAAGATTCATGATGCACGGATAGCTTCATCTATCTATACAGTTATGCCATTACATGATCAGCTTCAAGTTGGTGATGAGGGTGCAGCATTGGCTGTTGTAGAACGTGAAGAGTTAGTATCAGTTATTCAAAAAGTTTTGTCAAGTTATTCACAAAGAGAGCAGATGATTATACAACTTTATTATTTTGAAGAACTTACATTAAAAGAGATAAGTGAAATATTAAGTATTACAGAATCAAGGATTTCTCAGATTCATAAATCGGTGTTACAAAAAATTAAACAAAGTGTAGGAGATTGTGATGGCTGATATATTATCACAAGATGAGATTGATTCACTTTTAGATGTCTTAGAAGACGAGGGTGGTGAAATAACGGATGCTACTGAAGAAATTTCTCAACCACAAAGACAAGCTACACTTTATGATTTTAAAAGACCAAATAGAGTTTCAAAAGAACAACTACGTGCTTTTCGTGGTATTCACGATAAGATGGCTCGTTCATTAGCATCTCAAATTTCATCAATTATGCGCTCAATTGTTGAGATACAACTTCACTCAGTAGATCAGATGACATATGGTGAGTTTTTAATGTCTTTACCAAATCCTACTAGTTTTAATGTTTTTTCAGTTAAACCGTTAGAGGGAAGCGGAGTTATTGAGATAAACCCAACTATAGCATTCCCCATGTTAGACAGATTACTTGGTGGAAAAGGTGAGCCTTTTGATGCTTCTCGTGAGTTTTCCGATATAGAACTTTCACTATTTGAGACTATCCTTAGAGTTATGATGAGTACCCTTAAAGAAGCTTGGGGTCCAGTAATGGAAATATACCCAAACATAGAATCAAAAGAATCAAGTCCAAATGTAGTTCAGATTGTTGCACAAAATGAGATAGTTGTAATGGTTGTTATGGAGATAATAATTGGACACTCTTCTGGTATGATGAATATCTGTTATCCAGTTATTGCGTTAGAGCCAATTCTTCCAAGACTTGCTTCTCGTGATTTGATGCTAAATGAAACAAGTTCTAAAAAAAGTAGAAATACTGAACTACAGGTTCTTTTAGGTGGTGCTAAAGTTAATGTTGAAGCTAATCTTGGTAGTTCAGAATTAACTTTGAAAGATATTTTAGAACTTCAAATTGGCGATGCCATAAGATTATCAGATGCCGCTGATAATATTGTTACATTATCTATAGACGGAAAAGATAGATTTAGAGGTGAAATTGGTCTTAGACGACTTAGAAAATCTATTCAAATCACAGAGATTATAGATACAGAAAAAGATGCTGTTAAAAGAGCATTAGAAAACTTTGAAAAAAAACGTAAAGAAAAAATATCTGGTGTATCTGATATAATTAATAGTTAAGTAAAAGGGAAAACAATATGAATGATTTTATAAAATTATTAGAAGATGAGATAGCAAAAAATGTAGAATCAATGGTGGGTATTTTACCAAAGCTTACATTAAAAGATGAACAAGAATTAAATATGATGGCAAATATCATACCACCAATAGTTTTAATCAAACTAAGTGTTAGTGGTTCTGTTAATGCAGATGCGATGGTTGCTATTTCCCCAAATTTAGCTGCGGCTTTATCTGATCTTATGATGGGTGAGGAGTTAGTAAGTCGTGAAGATATTAATGATGATGATATAGATGGCACAAAAGAAACATTTAATACAATTTTTGGAACCATCAATACAATTTTGTCATCTCAAAAAGAGATACCAGTTGTAAGTTTTAAATTTGAGGATATTGAATTTATAAATGGTGATTCAGAAGTTTCATTAGGTGATTATTCAAAAATGTATAAATACGATTTTGAGATTGAATCATTAAGTTCACTTTTGATGTTTATCATAGATGAAGCGTTAGAAAAAACATTATCTGGAGAAAATATTTCAAATGATTCTTTATCAAAATCAACTTGTTTAGAGGGTATCAATGATGCTAATTTAAGCCCAAGTGAGCTAAATAACATTTCACTTATAATGGATGTTAAATTACCACTTAGAGTTAGAATTGGTAAGAAAAAGATGCTTTTAAAAGATGTTTTAAATATGGATATTGGTTCTGTAATTGAGTTGAATCAATTAGCAAACGATCCATTGGAAATTTTGGTAGACAATAATGTAATAGCTCAAGGTGAAGTTGTTATTGTGGATGGAAACTTCGGTATTCAAATTACATCTATTGGTACAAAAAGAGAACGTTTAGCTCAACTAAAGTCATAATTATGAAAAAAAACAATGATATTAGCAAAAAGTACATTAAAGAGATAAAATCTGCTGATGTATGGAGTGTTTTTAAAATTATTGCTGATTTTGTAAAAGGTTTTGATGAACTTGGTGACTTAGGCCCATCTGTTACTATCTTTGGTAGTGCTAGAGTAGATGAAAATAACCATTATTACAAAGAGACACAAAAACTTTCTTTAATGCTTGCTGAGCGTGGTTTTAATGTTATGTCTGGCGGTGGTCCAGGCATAATGGAAGCTGCAAATCGTGGAGCACATGATAATGGTAATGTTGAATCAATAGGATTAAATATAGATCTGCCTCTTGAACAGGTGCAAAATCCATATACTACAAAAGATTTAAATTTTGATTATTTTTTTTCTAGAAAAGTAATGTTAGTTAAATATTCTATGGCATATGTTATTTTCCCAGGTGGTTATGGCACTTTGGATGAACTTTTTGAAGCTTTAACACTTATTCAAACAAGAAAAGTAACTGGTGTAAAAGTGTTTGTAGTTGGTGTTGAGTTTTATCAACCATTAATTAGTTTTTTAAAGACCTCAATGCTTAAAAATGGAATGATTGATAAAAATGATTTAGAGTTAATTCAATTGACCGATGATTTAGAGTGTGTCGCAAATGATATTGAAAAATCGCTTACAGATCAAATTGATATTTTAGAAGATGTAGGTTTAAGTGATACAAAATATTTTAAATCATTAAAGAAATTTTTTAAGAATAAGTAGTATATGATGAATAATAATAAAAAAGTATTAGTTGGCATGAGTGGTGGCGTAGATTCCACAGTGAGTGCGTTGTTATTAAAAGAAGATGGATATGAAGTTGAAGGTTTGTATATGAAACTTCACTCAAAACCAGGTTACCATGAAATTCATCAAGTCCGTGCACAAAAAGCAGCAGATTTTGTAGGTATAAAACTTCATGTAATTGATTTACAAAAAATATTTGATGAAAAAGTTTTTAAGCCATTTATCGATACCTATGAAAAAGGTAAGACACCAAATCCATGTGCTTTATGCAACAGAAGCTTAAAGTTTGGAGAGATGATTAAATTTGCTGATAAAGTAGGTGCAGATTTTTTAGCAACAGGTCACTATATAAAAACTGATGGAAAATATTTTTATGAAGCTTTAGATGATACTAAGGATCAAAGCTATTTTTTGTTTTATGTAAAAAAAGATATTTTAAAACGACTTATATTTCCAATGGGTGAGCGTAAAAAAAGTGATATAAAAGCTTTTGCTGCATCTATAGAGGGGTTAGAATCATTTGCATCTCAAGATGAATCAAGTGAGATATGTTTCGTAGAAACTACATATACAGATCTGTTAAAAGATTATGTAGATGTTGATAATACTGGTGATGTTTTAGATAAAGATGGGAATGTTGTAGGTGAGCATAAAGGTTATATGCATTATACAATTGGTAAAAGAAAAGGTTTTACTGTAAAAGGTGCCCACGAACCACATTTTGTTTTAAATATTGATGCTAAAAATAATCAAATAACAGTTGGAAAAAAAGAAGATTTAGCATGTAAAAATGTGATATTAGAAAATTTAAATATGTTTAATGAAGAATCTGAATTTGATACAACTGTAAAATTAAGATATAGGACAAAAGCAATAAAATGTCATGTTGTCATTAAAGACAACAAAGCATATGTAGCTTTAAAAGAGAGTGTTTTTGGTGTAGCAGCCGGTCAAGCCGCTGTATTTTATGATGAAAACAAATTAGTAGGTGGTGGTTGGATAGCTGAAGCTTCTGCCGGTAATGATTAATAATCAAAAGTTTTATTTAACCTATTTATGGGTACTATTCAATTCTAATCAAATTAACAAGATAGCAAAGCAAACATGGCATTAATAGACCTACAAAACATTTCAAAACATTATTCAGCACAAAAAATACTTACAGAGGTTAACTTTCATGTAGATGAAGGTGAGCGTATTGTTATTATTGGTAAAAATGGTAGTGGTAAATCTACTCTTATGAAGATAGTAAATGGTACACTAGAATATGATGGTGGCGATAGAATTATAAAAAGAAATTTAGAAGTTAAAATGCTAGATCAAAGACCAAACTTTAAAGATGGTCATACTGTTAGAGAAGCTGTTGAAGATGGACTTAAAGAACTTAATGATGCTAAAAAAAAGTATAATGAACTTTCACTAAAGTTAGCTGATGATTTTGAGAATAAACAGCTTTTAGACGAGCATGAAAATTTATCTAAATATATAGACCATCATAATGCTTGGAATTTAGATGATAAGGTCCAAAGGATTATTGAGCATTTTGATCTAAAACAGTACGAAGACAAACCAATTGATTTACTTAGTGGTGGGGAACAACGCCGTGTAGCACTCGCTTCATTACTACTTCAAAAACCAGATGTACTACTTCTTGATGAACCTACAAATCATCTTGATGTATATATGGTTGAGTTTTTAGAAGAACTTATATTAAAAGAAAAATTTACTCTTGTATTTATCTCTCATGATAGATATTTTATAGACAAAATTGCCACAAAATCTATTGAAGTTGAAGATTGTGCTTTGCGTGAATATAGTGGTGGATACAGTAATTACCTAACCCAAAAAGCTGAATGGATTCGTACACTTCAAAAGCAACATGACAACCTACTTGGTGTATTAAAAAGAGAAAATGAATGGTTTGCTCGTGGAGTGCGTGCTAGACTTAAGAGAAATGAAGGTCGAAAAGAAAGACTCATGCAACTTCGTGAGGATGCAAAAAACAATCCTGCCAAGATTCGTAAGATGTCAATAGAACTTCAAAGGGAAGCTAAACACTTTAACCGTGACAAAAGCATAAACAAACAAAAGATGCTTTTTGAAGTAGAAAATTTAGGTCTTACTTTAGGATCTAAAGAACTATTAAAAAACTTTACAACAAGAATATTACAAAAAGATGTAATAGCTATTGTTGGACCAAATGGAAGCGGAAAATCTACATTATTAAAAGCTCTTCTAGGTAGGATTGAACCAACGCATGGAACAATTAAAAGAGGTGAGTTTAAAATAGGCTACTTCGATCAACACCGTGAGATGCTTGATGATGACAAAAACTTAATGGAAACATTTTGTCCACATGGTGGAGATAGAGTTAGTGTTCGCAGAAAAGATATGCATGTATATGGATACTTAAAAAACTTTCTTTTTCCTAGGGAATTTTTAGAAAAAAAGATTGGTGTTTTGAGTGGTGGTGAAAAAAACAGAATTGCCCTTGCCCTACTCTTTACACTTGATGTTGATATTTTAATCCTTGATGAACCTACAAATGACTTAGATATCCCAACTATTAACATCTTAGAAGAACAACTTACTAACTTTGCAGGAGCTGTTATAATTGTTTCACATGATAGATATTTTGTAGACAAAATTGCTAAAAAATTATTTATATTTAAGAGTAACAAAGAGATAGAAGAGTCTTATCAAGACTATTCAGAGTACTTAGAACTAGAAAAAGAGCTTCAAGAATTAGACTCTATGGAAAATGATGCTAAGCAAATAAATGATACTAAAGACTCACATAAAAGAGATAAAAATAAAACTATTAAATTAACATATAATGAAAAAATCTTATTAGAAGAACTTCCTAAAGAGATTGAAGAACTTGAAAAAAAAATAGAAGAAAAAAACAGTTGTTTAGCTAATCCTGCATGTTATGAAGAGATTGGGCTTACTCAACTTGCAAAAGAGTTAGAAAAGTTAGAATCTTTATATGAGCAAAAAGTTGAACAACTCTTAAATATTGAGGAAAAAGCTGAATCTATTTTAAATTAGACCTTACAAAAACATTGTTTGGATCTAATATTAAGATATCTTCATATAATTTTTCTAAATATATAGACTTTATTTGTTTATAAACTACAGCTAATAACTCTAAATACGATATATCTGTTGGATAAACAGAGAGCATTTTATTTATAATTTTTATAGATATATCATATTTTTTTTGGGCATTAAGAGATTGAATCATATAAATATTTGCATAATAATTATAATAATCTATCTTTAACAATTCACTTGCAACTATCTGTGCATCCTTATATGAATGTGTATCTAAATACACTCTAATAAGCCCTAGCTTAGGATCAAAAGCATAAGAGTTTATCAAAGAAGCTTTTTTATAATATTTAATAGAATCTGCATAATTTTTATTTAAATAAAACAACCAACCAAAACGTAAATTCAAAGTATAACCTTTTGGGTATTTGTTATATAAAGGTGTTAAAACTTTTATAGCCTCTTTATACTTACCCAAAAGTTCATAATCGTACGATTTAAAATATTGTGATTTAATCTCATCAAACTCACTGCTAGCATTTAAATTGAAAAATAAACTCATAGTTAGTATTAAAAAATATTTCATACTAAAACCTATAACTTAATTTAGCAACTGCTATATCATACAAAGCTTCATCTATTAAAGAATACTCTATATAATCATTTATGCTGTAAGAAATATTAAATATCAAGTCTTTACTAAGATAATATCCCAAAGCTATTTTAGCTCCATATTTTTGTAAATCAAGAGTATTTATAACAGTATTTCCACCAGCCTTTACTCCACTTCTCATTTCACCATTATATGCAGACAACTCTGTAAAAAAGCTTTTGTAGTAAAATGTATTTGAGATACTATAGGATATATACTCTTTTTGATTATAATTTGGTGCATTTTGATAGTTAAACTCTAAACTTATTAGATTGCTCATTGTGTAGCTTATAGAGTTAAAATAACTAAAATATGGGCTGATTTGAACTATACCGATATTCGTAGTACTTGTTATATCTATAGAATCTGTTTCTTTTCTTCCATTTTTATAAAAAGAATAATATCCATTTACACCATATGAATATTTATCATAACCAATATACTTGTATCCGCCAAAACCAAATATAGCTACTATAGCATCATTCAAAACAACATCATTTGTAGATATATAATGTGCACCAAATTTATACATCATACTCTCATCGTATTTTGAATACGATAGATAGATTTCATCTTGAATTAAATCAGACAATTCCTCCGTATTTCCAGTTTCTGCTGCACTTTTATAATTTGTTTGAATAGATGAGTAAGATCCTTCTAATAAGTAACTATAATTACCTGTACTAACATATATTCCTGCTAATCTACTAGTTTTTTTTAAAGACTCGCTAGCCTTATCACTATAAGATATGTTTCCTACAAATGGTAGTATAGTTGTAAGCTCTGCTAATAAACTTATTTTTATAAAAATTAATAAAAAAATTATTTTTTTCATAAAACTCTCCTTAACTCTATATTTTCATATTTAATCAATTTAAATCCTTTGTTTAGCTCTTCTAAATGCACCTCGCCATTATCCGAATATACACATGATCCATCAAATTTATAATCTCTTTTTTCTTTATAAAATGATTTATTTATAGTACTAAATAACTCCCTATAAAAAGCTTCAAATTTAGATACAACAAGATATAAAGGTAGATAATCTTCATAGCTTATATCTGATGTGTTAATAAATGGAATTCTTGGAGAAAGTATAAATAACTCTTTAAGATATGATTTTTTACCATCATATTTATAAAAATAAAACTGTTTTAAATCATTGTAAAAA
>WFPU01000133.1 GCA_015487435.1 Sulfurimonas sp. | reverse complement strand
TTTTTTCCAGCATCACCACTACTAATTATAAGAATTTTTTTCACATACACTACTTAATTAAATTTTTGCAATTATATCTAAATAAGGCAACACAAATTTTATTCATATTTTAATATATGGTATATAATTTAAGAGTAAGTGTTTATAATAAGAGAAAAGGAATAATTTAATGGGTAAACAATACAAAATATTAGCAGATAAAGATATAAAATTTATAAAAGAGCAAAAAATATTTTATATAGCAAGTTCATCAGGAAAAGAGGTAAATCTGTCTCCAAAAGGATATGACACAATAAGAGTTCTTAATAACGACACTTTAGTCTTTTTAAACTACCCAGGAAGTGGAAACAGGTCTTATAGAGATGCATTAGCAGATGGTGAATTTACTCTTGTTTTTAACTCTTACGAAAAAAAACCAATGATATTAAGACTATTTTGTAAAGCAAAACTTGTAGAAGATAAGAGTGAGCTTTTTTATAAATATTTAGAATTATTTAAAGAAAAAGAGAGTTTAGTTAGAAACTTTTTTGTATTGAATATTTATGGAGTTGAGACAAGCTGTGGGGATGGAGTGCCATATATGGAGTACAAAGAAGATAGACCTTTACTTAGAAAATGGATGGAAAAATTAGATAAAAACAATACGCTTGAAGCATACAAATCAGATCACTTTTTACCGCCAAATATGAAAGAAATCAGTTTATAAATTATTAAACTTCTTGCATATCTAAAAGAACTAAATTCCGCATCAAGCACTAAATAACTATATGCTTTAACTTCCGTCAGACTGAAGATGATAGTTCCGTCAGACAGAAGATGATAGTTCCATCAGACTGAAGATGATAGTTCCATCAGACTGAAGATGATAGTTCCGTCATTCTGGACTTGATTCAGAATCTAATAACTAAAAACAAGGCTCTTTAATCCTTTTTTTCACTTGTCTTACCTCATTTTAACCACAAAAAAGGTATAATCCAAAAAATTACAAAGAAATAAGCATATTATATTCTTAGGACCAAAGGATAACCATGAACATTCGTAAAAAAGCTCTTACATTTGAAGATGTACTTTTAATTCCAAAATACTCTGAAGTATTACCTAAAGAGGTAGATCTTGAGACAAAACTAACAAAAAACATATCACTAAAGATTCCTATGGTTTCAGCTGCTATGGATACTGTTACTGAATATCGTGCAGCTATCGCTATGGCTAGACTTGGCGGGATTGGGATTATCCATAAAAATATGGATATAAAAGCTCAATGCAAACAAGTTACAAAAGTTAAAAAAAGTGAAAGTGGAATAATTATTGATCCTATATTTGTTCATCCAGATGCTACTTTAGCAGATGCAGAAAAGCTAATGAGTGAGTATAGAATCTCTGGTGTACCTGTAGTAGATGGGCATAATAAACTTCTAGGAATTCTTACAAATCGTGATATGAGATTTGAAAAAGATATGAGAAGATTAGCAAGTGAAGCTATGACTAAAATGCCTTTAATAACAGCTGAAAAAGGTATTTCTCTTGATGATGCTGCTGATATTATGCATAAAAATAAAATAGAAAAACTGCCTATTATTGATAAAGAGGGATTTTTAAAAGGTCTAATTACAATAAAAGATATTAAAAAACGAATAGAATACCCTAATTCTAATAAAGATGCTTTTGGTCGTCTGCTAGTTGGTGGAGCTATTGGTGTCGGTCAAATGGATAGAGCTATAGCACTTGTTAATGCTGGTTGTGATGTTTTAGTTCTTGATTCTGCTCATGGTCACTCTAAAGGTATTTTAGACACTGTTAAAGAGATTAAAGCAACTTTAGAGATAGATGTAATTGCAGGTAATGTAGCAACTGGTGAAGCTGTACAAGCTCTAGCTGATGCTGGAGCTGATGCTGTTAAAGTTGGTATTGGACCTGGTTCAATTTGTACTACTAGAATTGTTGCTGGTGTTGGTGTGCCACAAATATCTGCTATTGATGAGTGTGCTCAAGTTGGTCATAAATTAGGTATACCTATCATCGCTGATGGTGGAATAAAATACTCTGGTGATCTATCTAAAGCTTTAGCTGTTGGCGCTTCATCTATAATGGCTGGATCACTTCTAGCTGGAACTGAAGAATCCCCTGGAGATACTATAATGTATCAAGGTCGACAATATAAATCATATCGTGGTATGGGCAGTATTGGAGCTATGCAAAAAGGTTCAAACGATAGATATTTTCAAGAGGGAACTGCAGCTGATAAGCTAGTCCCTGAAGGCATTGAGGGTCGTGTACCATTTCGTGGTTCAATTGCTGGCATAGTTCATCAAATGATGGGTGGTCTTCGTGCATCTATGGGTTATTGTGGAAGTAAAGATATACCTACATTTTGGGAAAAAGCTGAATTTGTAGAGATTACAAGTGCAGGACTTAAAGAGAGTCATGTTCATGATGTTCAAATAACTGCAGAAGCACCTAATTACCGCGTTTAATGACTAAAGTACGCTATGCAGGTTTTGGGATTAGATTTATTGCGTCTTTTATGGATACACTATTTCTAGCTCTGCCTATTGGTATTGTTATCTACTTTTTAAGTGATGGCAACTGGTTTGATTTCACACAATACAAACAAAATATACTAGCTGCAATGAGCGGAAATGTTAATAAGGCCATAACAAATATGCCCCAAGTTGATAGGACATGGGATGTGATTAACTTTATTGTTCTCATAACTGTTTCTATGATTTTTTGGAGAAAATGGCGTGGAGCTACTCCGGGCAAAAGATTTGCAAATATAAAAATTGTAGATGCAAAAACTTTTAGAGAGATTGATAACAAACAAGCTATAACTCGCTCCTTTGGATATTTAGTCTCCACTTTTACCCTACTTATTGGATTTTTAATGGTGCTTTTTCGAGAAGATAAAAGAGGATTGCATGATCTCTTAGCTGGAACTGCAGTGATTTATGATGATATACAAGAAGATTCAGGTACTTTATAGACTTATAAATTTTACTAATTTCTCACTTTTATTTATATTTTTAATATTATTTTAGATATTATTATCAGATACAATTTTTATAATTGAGACCTCTGATTAATTAGAAACTAGACCCTAAATCAAGTTTAGGGTGACGTTAACTTCCTCACTCTGGACTTGGTCCAGAATCTAATAGCTAATTAATCAAAGAGTTCAATTTATT
>WFPU01000132.1 GCA_015487435.1 Sulfurimonas sp. | reverse complement strand
GCATTAATACTAAACCCCTCTTTAGATTTCATGAAAAATTTACAAACAAACTCAATAGCTACCTATGAGCCAAAGGTTGAAAAAACTCAAACTCAAAATATAAAATCTATTAATAAAGAGAAAAAAAGCGAAGAAAAAGAAGAAAAAAATGAGATTAAAGAAAAAATACCAACGCTTACCCTTATAAAACAAGATACGATAGATGATATAAATCATGTTATTAAAAGATTTAAAAAGAGTAATAATCCTGCTCTTAGTCTTTTTATAGCTAAAAAATACTATAAACTCAAAAAATATCATAAAGCTTATAATTATGCCCTTATTACAAATGCGATAGATAAAGATATTGATGAAAGTTGGATTTTATTTTCTAAATCTTTAATAAAATTAGGCAAAAAAGATATGGCAATAAATACATTGACAAAATATATAGAGCAATCTGATTCAATCAACGCAAAAGTATTGCTAGATAATATTAAATCAGGAAAATTCAAATGAAAATACTACTTCTAATATTTCTTTGTCTATCTCTTAATGCTAACACTAAAAATAAAATATTTAATCTTTACCAAAATGAAAAATATGAAAAAGCTTGCAACCTTGGATACAGTGCTTTAAGCAAAAATTCCAGAGATGAAGAATATGTATCATTGTATGCTTTTGCATGTTTAAACTCTGATTATATTGATAGATTAAGTATACCTGTATCATTATTGAAATTTTCAAAAGAAGCTCGTTCTAATGCAGCTTATTTTTCAGTAATTTTAATGCAAAAAAAACTTTTATACCATGCTTTGGTTGATGGATATGATCTCTCAAAATTAAAGCTTCCTACAACTGATTATGTTTTATCAAAAATATTTGATCTATATTCAAAACTTGAAAAACATGAAAGTCGTTCAGTCTATCTATTTGAAGATGAAAACAATCCAAAAATTACTTATAAACTTTATCTTGAATATGACAAAAGATTAAGTAAAATGGTAATTGAAGAGTATTATGATAAAATATCTATACAACGGCATGTATATTGGTAGGAAATTTAGATGGATAGAATAACAACTGACTTATTAAAAAGTGGCTTGATTATGAAAAGCCAGGTTGACAGGTTAAAAATAAAAGGTGTTAATGACTCACTAATTCTAAAACATATTACACAATCTGGTTTTATGACAATGGATAGATTAGTCCGTTTTATTGTTGATAAAGTTAGGAAAGGTATTTATGAGCTTTCTATAATTGATGAATATGATTATATAAAAGAGAGTACTGTCTTAAAAAACCTATCTAAAGAGTTACATCTGGATTTCATAGACTTAGATGATGTAGTAATTGATGATAAATTAACAAATAAAATCCCTTATACTCAACTTCAAAAATATAATGCATTCCCTATTAATTCTGATGAACTCAATGTTTATATTGCTCTAAATGATCCCCTAAATATTGATGCTAAAGAATCATTACAAAGGCTTTTTAGAAAAACTTTAAAAATAAAAGTAGCAGTAAAAAAACAAATAAATCAACATTTATTTAAAGTTTCCCTTAGAGATAGGGAAAAAGTACTTATCAAAAAAGTTCGTGACGAATTAAACTCAATTCACACTATAGAAGAGCAACAACAAGCTTCATCTATACTTTTACTAATTGATGTTATCTTAGATGCATGTATACAAAATCGTTCTAGCGATATACATATCGAACCATTAGCAAGAAACTGTTCTGTTCGAGGCAGAATTGATGGAAAATTATCTGAAATGTTTATTTTTCCAAAAGATATTTTTGCACCGCTAACATCACGAATAAAATTATTAGCAAATCTAGATATTGCTGAGAAAAGAAAACCACAAGATGGTCGTTTTTCATCGATAGTATCTGGCGTAGAATATGATTTTCGTCTCTCAACACTTCCTACACTATATGGCGAATCAATAGTTATGCGTGTACTTGATAAACAAAAAGCACTAGTAAGGCTTGAAGAAGCTGGTATGGACACTCAAAGTTATCATAAGTTTCAAAAAGCACTAGAGTCTCCATATGGGATTATTTTAGTAACCGGACCAACTGGTAGTGGTAAAACTACTACGCTATATGGAGCCCTAAACGAGATTAAAGATACAGCAGATAAAGTGATCACAGTTGAAGATCCAGTTGAGTATAGAATGAGTTCAATTCAACAGGTACAGGTAAATTCCAAAGTTGGTTTAGGATTTGCAGAGGCTCTTCGTTCAATCTTAAGACAAGATCCTGATAAAATTATGATTGGTGAAATTAGAGATCAAGAAACTTTAGAAATTGCTATTAAAGCAGCTCTTACTGGTCACTTAGTTATCTCAACTTTACATACAAATGATTCCATATCTGCAATTCCAAGAATGGCAGATATGGGGATACAACACTATCTAATCTCTGGTGCGCTTGTAGCTATACAAGCACAAAGATTAGTTAGAAAAATTTGTTCCTCCTGCAAAACTGTTCAAACAATTCCGGCATCAATACTTGAAGAATTTAGCCACTTTATAAATCCTAATGACAAATTTTATATTGGAAGTGGTTGTAAGGAGTGCAATGACACAGGATATTCTGGACGTGAAATGATTTGTGAAGTATTAAATATATCTGAAAAATTATCTTCTTTAATAGCAAAAGCTGCATCAAAAGAAGATATACTTAATCAAGCGAAAAAAGAGGGATTTATTGGAATATTTGAAAATGGCATTCAAAAAGCAAAAGATGGTATTACCTCTTTAGAAGAAATATTAAGGGTAGCAAAATGACAAACTATTATGAAGCAACTGTTCTAACTAAAGGTGAAAAAAAGAAATTTGGTTTTTATGCAGAAAATAAAAAGGATGCCATTGATATAGCAAAAATTAAGTTTTCTGGTCTTTTTATCAAAGTTGAAGAAGCTAGTGAACCATTAGAATTACAATTTAAAAAATTTAAAGCTAATCTATTAAAAAATGTAAAAAAGAAAAAAATAAAACCTGATGCATTAATAGCTGCAATCCGACAACTTTCAGTTATGACAAATGCAGGTCTTCCTATTCATGATTCTATTACAGAGGTATCTAATTCCACATCTGACACAGCCTTAAGTTTTGTTTTAGATAATCTTGCTGATGATATTAACTCTGGTAGTTCACTATCCAAATCTATGGAAAACTTCAAACTAGAACTTGGTAACTTAACAATTGCTATGGTAAAACTTGGAGAAAAAACTGGTAATTTAGATGAATCATTAAATTCACTAGCTGGTATGCTTGAAGAGATCAGAGCTAATGTTATCAAGTTTAAGAAAGCTATGGCATACCCTAGAAATGTAATGATAGCGATGGCTATTGCATTTACTGTCCTAATATCATACGTAGTCCCTCAGTTTAAATCTATTTTTGAGCAATTAAATGCTGAGTTACCACTACCAACAATAATTCTTTTAAAACTTGAACATATATTTAATCATTATGGTCCATATGTTTTAGTTAGTCTTGCTTTGGTCTTTGTTATTTTAAAATATGCTATTGATAACTATAGGCATATCAGATATGGCTGGCATAAAATATTATTGAAAACATATCTCATTAAAAATATTATAAAATACTCAACACTAAACCGTTTTACACTAGTATTATCAGAACTAATTCGTGCGGGTATCCCTATTGCTGAGGCACTAGATACTGCTGTAGATATGATAGATAACTTGCCTTTAAAAGAAAAACTATCTTCTGTTAGAACCGCTGTTGAAAAAGGACAACAATTAAATGAGGGGTTACGCGATACAGGTTTATTTGAGAATATGATTTTTCAAATGGTAAAAGCTGGAGAAGATGGTGGTGCATTAGATAAGATGATGCAAAAAGTTGCTGAATATTACAAAATGAAATTTGATGCAATTATTGATGGCCTATCTGAAGCGATTGAACCTATAATGCTAATTATCATAGCAGCAATGGTTTTACTTTTAGCTTTAGGTATCTTTATGCCTATGTGGAGCATGGGTGAAGCGGCGGGAATGTAAACACACATTAACTATAAATCTTTATCTTCCTAGATAATTTTTCAAATAACTTATCTAGGTTCTCATTAGTTGATTTTATTTCAAATATTGCTTTATGCGTAAACTCTTTTTTTAATATTTCAACTTCATATAATAAACATTCATATTCTACTCTCCCAATATTTTTATAATCAAAAATTATTGTTTTAATAATTTCATCTTTATACAAAAATAATTCGGCATCGCTTAAAACTAAATTTGTAGCATCACTATAAGCTCGAACAAGCCCACCTGTACCTAGTTTAGTACCACCAAAATAGCGAACAGTTATAATTGCACTATTAATTATATCTGCACCTTGAAGTACCATAAGTGTTGGTTTTCCTGATGTACCTTTTGGTTCACCATCATCAGTACTATATTCAACAACTTGATTAAATTCATTTAGATATCTATATGCTACTATGAAATGTCTAGCTTTTGGATGTTGTTCTTTTAATGATGCTAAGGTGTCTTTACATAGTGGATATGGAACCAGATATGTGATAAATTTTGATTGTTTTATCTCTAATATCTTTGAATTTATTCCATTTACATATTTCATCTAATTGATTTTTATTAAGAAAGATTTGTAAATACTTTTTGAACATCTTCATCATCTTCAAGCTTTTCTAATATTTTATCTATATCTGCTTGTTGTTTCTCAGTTATTGTTATCGGATTATTAGCTATTCGCTCTAAATTAGCCTTAGTTATCTCTATGCCCATAGCCTCTAGTGCATCATTGAGTGCACCAAAGCTTTTATAGTTACCAGTAACTAACACTACACCATCATCAACATCTATCTCTTCTAAACCAGCATCAATTAACTCTAATTCTAGCTCTTCTATATCCATATCATCTTTTAGAGTAAACTCTATTAGTGCTTTTCTATCAAACATAAACTCTAAAGATCCTTTTGTTAACATCTCTGCACCATTTTTTACAAGTATATTTTTTACATTTGCAACTGTTCTTGTATTGTTATCAGTCATTGTTTCAATAAATATTTGTACACCATGTGGAGCTTTACCCTCAAAGTTTACTTCTAACATACTAGCAGTATCTTTAGCACTTGCTCTTTTAATAGCAGCATCAATATTATCTTTAGGCATATTCTCAGCCTTGGCATTTATGATAGCTGTGCGAAGCTTAGAGTTCATATCTGGATCACTACTTCCCTCTTTTGCTGCCATAGTAATTATCTTGCCAAGTTTTGGAAACAATTTTGACATAGCTCCCCATCTTTTTAATTTTGATGCTTTTCTATACTCAAACGCTCTACCCATATCTATTCCCTTTATTACTTTAAAAAATGTATAATAGCATCATTATTATAAAAGGATATTGATGTTATTTAGCTCTAATTTTAAACATCGTTTTTTTAGTGCATTTCGTGAACTTTTTGTTCATCATCATGGCTCATTAGAGTTTCGTGCAAAAATTTTAGCACTTTTAATTAGTGTAGATATTGAAAATCAAGATGATTATTATGAACTTATTGAAAAAATAGCAGTAGATATTTATAAAGGTGATAAAGATAGAGCAAATTTACTCATACTAACAGTTCAAGAACTTGTAAAAAAAGTAAAAGACAACAATGGCTTAGATGTAGATATGTTAGTTTTGCATATTCAAAATGAGCTTAAAGTGGTACCTAGATATGCTAAAAAAATAGATACAAATTGTTTAAGAAGTTTATTGAGTGTCTCCAAAGACAAAAATATCTCCTCTTACCAAGAAAATATATTAGAATTTTTAGATACCTTAAAAGCAGATACTCTTAAAGACTGAATTTTTCTTTATCAAAAAAACTACCAACTGAGATATTTTTAAATGCAGCATTTAATGAGGTAAAGAGTTGTGGAAACTCTTTTTCCATTTTTGCTAACATCACTTTCATATTTGCGCGAGCATGTGGTCTTTTAATATCAAAACGCAATCCAGGACACATCTCATTACCAATAGCTGCAATATTATTTTCATCAACAAAGGATTGAAGTTGGCGCTCACGCATTTGAATAAGTGGACGAATAACAGTAAGTCCATTTTCAGCTTTATATTTTGGAGCTAAACTTCTCATCTGACCATTATAAATAAAATTCATAAAAAAACTTTCGCATGCATCATCCATATGATGACCAAGAGCTACTTTATTGCATCCATTATCAAGGGCCGTTGTATATAAATGTCCCCTTCTTAAACGAGAAAAGAAACTACAAAATGATGAATTTTTTCTTATTTTTTCATTCGCTAATTCAAAAGAATTTGTATCAATAATAATATGTTCAATACAATGTTCCTCACAATGTTCATGCAATGGTTCATAATTTTCACCCATTCCATAAGAGATAGTCACTGCTATAAACTCAAATGAAAAAGGAGCACGTCGCTGTTGCTCTTTTAAAGCATGAATCATAGTAAGAGAATCTTTACCTCCACTCAGAGCAACAAGAATTTTATCACCCTCTTTAATGAGCTCGAACTCAGCATTTGTTTTACCAAGTTTTGACATTATTTTTTTAGATGGACATATTTTTTTCATCTTTACTTCTTAATAAGCACAAAAAATTGTGCGTGAGCCCACTGCTGAAGTGAACTTAGCGTTAGCGTAATAAAATGGACTTTGTTTATTTTTCGTCAACAATGTGTTCTACCATTTTCATAATAAATTCAGCTGATATTATCGCACTTGATTCCATAAATTTATCAAACGAAAAACTAGCATCTGTATCTGCTGTATCACTAATAGCGCGAAGTATAAAAAATGGAATATCTAAAGAATTACAAACAACAGCAACCGAGGCACCCTCCATCTCTAAAGCATCAGCATTAAAGTGTTTAACTATTTTATCTTTGATTTTTTCATCATGTATAAACTGATCTCCAGTAGCTATAATACCCTCTTGCACAGTTTTTCCTAGCTCTTTAGCAACCTCTTTAGACAATTCAATTAAATCTTTGTCTGCTTCAACAAATACACTCCCACCAGGAACAAAACCCATTGGGTGTCCAAATGCAGTAATATCTAAATCATGTTGAGATAATTTTGATGCTACTATTAAGTCTCCAATCTTTAAATTTGGATTAATTCCACCGGCTACACCACTAAAAAGTAATATATCACACCCAAAATGTTGAATCATTGTAGTTGCAGTTAAAGTTGAAAATACTTTTCCAATTTTAGAATAAGCTACAACAATTTCTACTCCATTATAGGTAGCTTCATAATATTCATTATCTGCATATTTTATCGTTTTATAATTGTCTAACTTTTCTAATATTGGCGCTATCTCTTCTGGCATTGCACCCATAATTGCTATCTTTGTCATATTTGTTTCCTTTTTTCAGAAGTGAATTCTGCAAAAATTCATTTCACTAAAGCTACGTCTATCGACGAGAAATTTTATTATTTTAATTTTACTTTCTGTATTTATTAAATTTCAAATGTTTTAAATATTTTTTCAAATAGTGGTAATTGACAAATAATATTAGCATCTTCATCTAAAATACAGCTTCCACCCCAAAAACCAAGTCCATCTTCAAAACCTACACGATTTACAAAAATAAGTTTTGCTTTACACTCTTTTGATACAGTTTTAATGATATTTAACCATTGTTTTTGAATCTCTAAACCATCATCGCTAAATCCACGAGCAGGTGAAGCAACAAGAGCTATAATATAATCAGGATTTTCTTTAATTAAGTCTTCATGGACTGTTGTATGCCACAAATCTTCACATACTAACATTGATGTTTTACCAAATTTTGTTTTAAAACTCTTAAATATATCTCCAGCTTCAAAGTAGCGTGCCTCTTCAAACATTCCATAATTAGGCAAATGGATTTTATTGTGTTGACTTAATAAACTACCATTAGAAAAATACAAAGCTGAATTTCTAAACACTACAGAATCATAAACTGCACCACCAACTACAATATCTACATCATTACTAAGTTTTTTAAGTTCACCTAGATCATCTAATTTCCAAGCATCCTCATAAAGTTTATCTTGAAGCATGTAACCATTTAACGATAACTCTGGAAATACTATTAAATCAGTTTTGTTTTTTATTTGATTAATAATACCAATAGTATCTTCGAGATTTGATCGATTTAATTTAGGAGAATTTTGAACTAATGTAACTTTCATTTTAGCTACAAACTTCCTCTGTAACTTTTGCCAAAGATTCATTATCTGATACATTTAATGTTTTAAGCTCTTTAGCAATTCTACGATTAAGTCCTTTAAGCACTACACCATTACCAAACTCTATTGCTATATCTACATCTTTAGCTATTGCTAAAATTGATTGTTTATATTTTACAGGCTTAACTAATTGATCTTTTAATAAAGAGACTGCTTCATCCTTTGTATTGTACCTAGAAGTTGTCACATTAGATACTATAGGGGCTTCAAAATTATCATTAACCATATCAGACAACAAATCTGCTAAAGGTTGTTGTGCAGAGGCTAATAACTTACAATGAGAAGCAACTGACATATTAAGCAATAATGCTCTTTTTGCTCCAGCATCTTTAAAGGTTTGCTCTAAAGATATTAAATCAGATTTCATACCTGCAACAACTAATTGCCCATCTTGGTTATAATTAGCTGGCCATACTTTTTTCCCAGCACTCTGAGCATCTGCACAAATTTTCTCTACACTCTCATCATCAAGACCAACTATAACCATCATACCAGCTTCAATAGACTCACAAGCATTTTGCATTAATGTACCACGCTTATGAACCAACTCAACTGCATCAATATAATCAATAGCGCCACTCGCGCACAAAGCTGAAAATTCACCAAGAGAATGACCTAAAAATAGTTCAGCTTTAATATTTGGACACGCATCTTTAAATAATCTATATGCAACCATTTGAACAAGTAAAATAGCAGGTTGAGTATATGCTGTTTGTCCTAATTTATCATTTTCTACAAATATTAACTCTTTGAAATCAACACCAATTCTTTTTCCAGCTTTAAAAAACATCTCGCGAGCCACTTCACTAGTTTCATAGAAATCTTTTCCCATTCCAATTGTTTGACTTCCTTGACCTGAAAAGATCATTGCTATTTTTTTCATTTTTTCCCTTTATTATGATGATAATTTTATCTATAAATACCGATCATTATCAGCTATTTTTTTTCTAAGTGTATTTCTATTTAATCCAAGTTTGTCTGCTAGTTGTAACTGTGATTTGTATCTACTTAAACCAGCTCGAATAAGTGGAACTTCATAAAGGTAAAGTAAGTTTCTATAGTCACTGTTTGATCCTAATTTATCTACAATATAATTTTCCAAAATATCAATAAGCTCAACATCATTAATATCTTGAAGCAATGAACTTATCATAATTTGTCTTTTTAAAGAGTTTGAATTTTGACTTAAATCTGGTTTGAAATTCTTAATACCTAGTGAAGCACTTGTATTAAAAAGTTTTGAAGCTTCATCCATATATATTTTTTTTAATTCTTCAACATCTTCAGGTCTTTGTGATAATGGTGGAATATCAAATTTTACGCTGAATATATCATCTATATACTCATTATAAAAAGAGCTTTTTGCTGTAGCTATTAAACGCACAGAGTTTTCTTTTACAAGATCTAAAACTTTTTTTATATTAGGTATATTTTCAAAATTGACAATTATAATCTCTTTAGACTTTCTAAGTGTAGTTAAAATTTCATCATAATTTGATCCATCAATAAGTGGTGCATCATTTAATATATATTTTGCAAGAGTTTTTTTACCAACACCTATCTCACCACCAATAATTGCATTTACATTTAGTGTTTTTAATAATGTTGCTGTTTTGTATGCCTGTGCAGAAGATGCACAAGCTGTTACAAAATTAGTTGCATCCACAACCAGTGCCACCTTCAGTACCACAACAATCATCATCTTTTTTATTCTCTTGAGGAATACCAGTAGCAAGTTCTTCAGCAGAAGCATCTCTAATATTATTAATAGTTACACTGAACATTAAATTTTTTCCAGCTAGAGGATGATTAAAGTCAAGGATAACAGTCTCTTCTTTAATCTCTTTAACACTAACTTGTACAGTTCCACCTTGCTCATCTTGACCATATAAAGTTAAACCAACTTCTAAATCAATTCCTGTAAATTGATCTTTTGGAACTTCTTGTAGTGCTTCTTCATTAACTGGACCATATGCATCATCAGCATTAACAAGGATATCACCTTTATCACCAATATTCATACCAGAGATTCCTGATTCTAAACCTGGAATAATTTGTTCTTTACCAAACATAAATACTAATGGAGCACCACCAATATTACTATCTACTACCTTATCACCATCTTTTACTTCGTATTCTAATGATACTATTTTATTAGCTGTTATTGCCATAATCTTAAACCTTTATATTTTAATTTTTGAATTCTACCATTTTTTTATTTATTCGTGCTGAAATTTTCTTATAGAATTAGTTAATTAAGTCTAATTGCTTTTTTGCTTTTTGTGAATACTCTGAATTTGAATATTTTTTTATTATTGATTTAAAAAATATTATTGAATTTTTAAAGTCCCCTAAGTGCTTCATTGACATTGCTGATTTATACATCAATTCTGGCATATAACTAGCTTTAGAATAAAGTTTTGCGCTTGTTTTATAATATGCAACTGCTTCACTATAGTTTTTTCTATAATACTTCATATTTCCTATCATATAGTTTGCGTAAGCAGGCTTATATTTTTTTTCAATCAGATAAGTATATAAT